>JAUVMS010000174.1 GCA_030600135.1 Hyphomicrobiales bacterium
CTACGCCGGGTGGGCGCCGGGTCAATTGGAAGGTGAGATGCAGGCCAACGGCTGGCTCCATTGCCCCGCCGACCTCGATCTGATCTTTGACGACGATTTGGCGCTCAAGTACGAGCGTGCGCTTTCAAAGCTTGGCGTCGATCCTACGCATCTCGTAAGCGAGGCGGGTCACGCGTGAGATCCGATCGGCTACCCCCGTCCTTTGTTGTTTCGATTGATCCCGGTTCGGGTGAACCCCTTCACTGACCCGACGGTTTCGCTGCCGGCGGGCTCGATAGCGCGCTCCTTTTGAAATCGTGTCGATCCAAGATTTGCCGAGCCATGACCTGACCCTGGGTGCCTGACACCGGCATGGCCCGCCGACGCCATCTCGTTCGGCCCCTGCCCTGGTACGTCACGCTGCGGCGGACGAGCGTTGCCAAGTGGTTCTGCAGATTGCGACCGGCGTTCGACACCACCCCCGACACCAGCATCTCGAGTTGCATGCGCTTTCGATTGGCGGCGGTCATGATCCCCCCGCCCGTTCCCGTTTTGCCCGATAGCGCCATCGACGTTGTTTTTGCCACCATTTGCGACGCCCTGCTCATCATTCTCCGATTCAGGCGTCTTTTTTTCTCCACTTGCCCACCGCGCAATCCCGCCCCTAAAGAATCCACGTCGCTCCGAGCTGCGCTCCGCCCGGGCCAACATCTTCAACAGATCCACCACCTGACGCTCGGTCAACGGTTCGCCGTAGAAAAAGCCCTGCGCGAATTCGCAGTCGATCGAACGCAGGAACATGGCGTCTTCCTGCGTTTCCACCCCCTCAGCCACCACGTCGTGACCAAGCTCATGGGCGAGCGCCACGACCGAGCGCACGATGATTTGGCCGCTCGATTCGTCGTCCGTATTGCCGTGCACCAGCGAGCGGTCGATCTTGATGGTATCGACGGCAAAGCGCTGCAGATAGGCAAGCGAGGAATACCCCGTGCCGAAATCGTCGATCGCTAGCCCGGCTCCGGCATCTTTCAGCCACTCCAATATTTCTGCCGCCCGTTCAGGGTTCTCCATCGCCAGAGATTCCGTCACTTCGAGCTTGAGACAACCCCTCGGGATCATTTCACGGCGCAGAATTGACCGGATTTCCTGCACCAAATCCTGTCGGAACAACTGGCGGCTAGAGATGTTCACACTGACAAACAGTGGATCCTCGTCCCGTGGAAGCACTTTGTGCCACCGCGCGGCTTCCCTGATTGCCCTATCGAGGACATGCCCGCCGAGCGCAACAATGAGATCAATGCCCTCCGCCAAGGGCACAAATTCCGATGGATTGAGGAGACCGAGGCGCGGATGCTCCCATCGGATCAACGCCTCGAAACCGGCAAGTTCCGACGTGGCGAGGCGAACAACGGGTTGATAAAGGATTTGGATTTGGCGGCGATCAATGGCCCGTCTCAACTCGCTTTCGAGCGCCACGCGATCATCACCATCCTCGCGCATCGACGACTGGAATATTTCGATTCTGTCCGTGCCGGCCCGCTTGGCGCGATACATTGCATTTTCCGCATCGCGCAAGACGTCTTGATGGCTTCTCTGCTCGTCATCGTATCCAGCAATGCCGATGCTTCCGGTCAAAATGATCTCTTTGCCGGCGATCTTCATCGGACTTCTTAGCGAACGTCGAATACGCTCGGCCAACATTGCCACTGCGGTGAGTGCGCCCGCTTGGGTCAAAAGAATGGCAAACTGATCGCCCCCGACCCGTGCCAACGTATCTCGCGGTCCGAGATGTCGCGAGAGACGTCGCGCTACCGTCAACAGCATGCTGTCGCCAACGATGAAGCCAAAGGCGCTGTTGACGTTTTTGAAGCGGTCGATATCGATCAAGATGACGGCAGGCCGATCGCCACCGTCGCTTTGCGCTCGCGTCACACTGCACGACAGACGATCGATAAAGAGCTCGCGATTTGGCATCCCCGTTAAGCTGTCATGCACGGCATCGTGCACCAACCGCTCCTGGGAACGCTTCTGATCCGTGATATCGCGCAGCAGCCCGACGCAGCGCAAAGCCCGGCTCTCGAAATTGGGAACCGACGCACCAGCCAATTCGAACCAGCGATACGAGCTGTCCGATCGTCGCAGTCGAAACTCGAGCGCAATATGCCCCTCGTTCTTTTCCTGCAGTGTCAACAGCATCAAACGAAACCGTTCGCGGTCGCCGGGATGCAGATGTTGGACCCAATCGTTAACTCGCGCCGAGAGCTCACCAACATTGAGGCCGAGCGCGGCTTCCACGATCGGGCTGACCGCCACCTCATCGCGCCGCGCGTTCCATTCCCAAACCGCCGCACCGGCACCATCGATAGCTAGCGAGCGCACTTGCAACTCACTGGGCGCCGAGCCGTAGAGCGGCTCGATGGTTCGAAATGCAAACTGCGTCACCGTGAAACCGAGCAGCACGACGATCAGGACCAATCCAGCAATGAGGCCGGTGACCACAACGTCGCCCGAGAGCCGGCCGAGCACGGTGAGCCCCGCGCCAAACAGCCAAACCACGAGCAAGAGCCAGCTCGGCACCAGCGCCAGGGCCCGGTCCTGCCCGCGCAGAACGAGGTAGAGAATGACCAATGACCCGAGCGCCACGACCGCCACATACGAGCTGCGCGCTAAACTCGCGCCCAATCCCGGATCAAGCACCGAAATGGCGACGATGCCCAACTGCGCCAAGATCCAAATGCCGAACAGCGCCCGGATCCAACCGTGCCAAACGCCGACGCGCAAAAACGTATAGAGAAAGATGACAAGGCTCGCCGCCATCATCGCTTCCGCGGCCGAGCGATAGAATGCATTGTCCTGGGGCGTCACCTGGAACAGCTTGTGCCAGAACCCAAAGTCGATGCACAGATAGGCCAGAACACTCCAGGCCACCAACGCCGCCATCGGAAAGATGGCCTTGTGGTTCGCCGCGAATATGGCGGTCAGAAAGATCGCCAGCAGGGCGGTGATGCCCAGCATCACGCCGTTGAACAGCATGCGATCGCGCTGCTCGTTCTGGTAGACGTGCGGCCGCCACAGGTAGAGCCTTGGAAACCTATCGGACGCGAGTTCGACGACATAGGTGATCGTCTGGCCGGCTTCCAGATTGATGCGGAAGATGTCGGCCTGATCGTTTGGCAAACGCTCTGGGATAAAGCCGATCGAGGGCGTCACCTGCTCGATCCGGGGTGCATCGAGATCGGGCCAGAGCACGCCCGAGCCAACCAAGCTGTAACGCTCGGCTGTGAGCCACCTCTCAATCGCCTGGTCGCTCGTGTTGCGAAGCGCAAATACCACCCAACCAGGGTTGGTTCCCGGGGTTGCCGCACGTACCGCCATGCGACCGGCGATCCCGTCGTCTCCGGGCGCCGATTCAACCTGCAAACGATCGCCGCGCCCTTCATAGATTTCGCCACGAAAGGTGATTTCCAATTTAGATTGGTCCGGGGTGATTTCGATCGCGTCGAGCGCAAGTGCACTATTGGGCAGTGCGGCAATGAAGCTCGAAATAGCGAGGACCGCAGCCAACAACCATCCCATACGCGCTCGTGGCGAGCGCGTCAACGGTCCGGCTTCAGGGGGAGCCCTGCGCCAACGGTTTCGGGCGAGCCCCTTTGACATGCCCAGCGTCATCCCCTTTTTTTGACCCCGCCAGATACAATTCAGTAGCGGCAATCCTCCCGCAGCAACGCAAACAACAGATGATCCTGCCAAACGCCATTTATCTTCAAATAATTGCGAGCCCTACCCTCGGCTCGAAATCCGGTCTTTTCAAGGACCCGAATTGACGCCTGATTGCCCGGAAGACAAGCCGCCTCTAGGCGATGCAGACCGAGCGCTTCAAACACGAACGGTATAACGCCCCCAATCGCATCCGTCATATGACCCTTGTTCGCAAACGGAGCACCAACCCAATACCCGATCGAACAAGATTGCGTCACGCCGCGCCGTACGTTGCTGAGCGAAATTCCCCCAAGCAAGGCCTCATCATACTGGCGAAACAGGAGGAACGCATACCCTGTTTCTTCGCGCAATTCTTTCTGATAGTACCGCAACCGTCTTCGAAATGCCGCGCGCGACAGCTCATCACGTGTCCACGCCGGCTCCCAGGGTGTTAAAAACTCGCGGCTTCGCGCCCTTAACTCTGCCCACCCGGCATAATCCGTCGCCGTCGGAATGCGCAGCATGATTTCGCGACCATAGAGGACCGGACCTGTTTCGCTGCTGGTGACAGACCTCAAGAATGCCATGCATTCGTTCCCTTATGTCGTGCTTCGGCTAGCCGCCGGCGAGACGCGCGGTCAAATGATCATAATCAGCGTTCGGAACGCCGGGACCGACGTGGGACCAGGTTGGTCGGCTACCTGTCACGATGCGCTCCGCGGTGGTTTGAACATCCGCGCAAGACACCGCCTCAACACGACCGACAAGTTCATCGACGCCTAGCGGCCGGCCAAAGGCAAGCAATTGACGCGCCATTTGCTCGGCGCGCGCGCCAGAACTCTCCAAACTCATCGCCAACCCCGCCTTCAATTGTGCCTTCGATCGTTGCAATTCGTCGTCGCCCGGACCCTGCGCCGCAATCTCACTCAACTCGGCAATCACAACATCACGCAGTTCAGGCACCAACTCATCTGTTGTTCCCGCATGCACGCCGAACAGGCCCACATCGCTCATTGCATTGCAGAACGAATAGATCGAATAGCAAAGCCCGCGCCTCTCGCGCACCTCCTGGAACAGCCTGGACGACAACCCGCCACCGAGCAGTCCCGAAAAAACCTGAGCCGCATAGAACGCATCATCTCGATAGGATGGACCGAGAAATGCGAGAATGGCATGGGTTTGCTCGAACGGCCTCGTACGCACGCACGGCCCACCCGCATACCGCGCAACCTCCAATGGTGGACCATTCCCGGAATTGAGACGCGCGAATTGGGCCTCAGCGTGGCGAACCACCTGGTCATGCTGCAGTTTTCCAGCGGCACTCAACACCATATCGCCGCCAAGATAGTTTCGGGACATATGCTCGATGAGATTTGCCCGCGTCACACGGCTGACCGTCTCGGTCGTGCCGAGGATCGGGCGCCCTAACGCTTGATCTGGAAACGCCGTTTCCTGAACGGCGTCAAAGGCTACGTCGTCGGGACAATCGTTGGCGGCGGCGATTTCCTGCAGGATCACATCACGCTCACGCGTCAGTTCACTACCGCGGAAATGGGAGTGCTGGAGAATGTCGCCCAGGATGTCGATTGCAAGCGCCACGTCATCCTTGAGCACGCGCGCATAATAGGCCGTCGACTCAAGGCTTGTTGCGGCGTTGATATCACCACCAACCGCCTCGATTTCTTCAACAATTTGACGCGCGTTGCGCCGCTCGGTGCCTTTGAAGGCCATATGCTCGAGAAGATGTGAAATGCCGTTGAGCGTGCGGCACTCGGACCGCGCTCCACATCCGACCCATATACCGAGCGAGACGGTCTCGAGATGCGGCATCGCATGGGTGACGATCCGCATCCCATTTGCCAGCGTCGAAACTTCAACCGTCATACGGGCGCCCTTGCCGCCCGCGAGCGGTCCTCGATGAAACGGCGAACCGTGTCGAAATCGTTGGCCAAAACGTCAATCCGTTCCTCGCACTCATAGAGGTTGCTCACTCGCTTTGGCAGTTTTGGCATTTCACCGGTGCATTCCTTGACTGCCTCGGGAAACTTGGCCGGATGGGCGGTGGCCAACACAACCATGGGTGTCGCGCGATCTCCCCTTTTCCGTGCTGCAACTCTGAGCCCGACCGCCGTGTGCGGGTCGGCAATGTAGCCCGATCGCGTGAAAGTCTGACGCATCATTTCGGCGGTTTCAACCTCATTGGACCGTTCAGCCTCGAAGTCCCGTCGAATGGCCGCCAACGCCGGCGGTTCCAGCGTGAACGAGCCCGATTGCTTGAGCCCGTCCATCAATCGGATCACGGCACCACCGTCGCGCCCATGGGCCTCGAACAACAGCCGCTCGAAATTGCTTGAGACTTGGATATCCATTGATGGACTCATGGTCGCCGCGACTGTATCCAATTCGTAGCGTCCGGTCTCCAAGACCCGCGCCAGTATGTCGTTGACATTGCTGGCGATTACCAAGCGCTCGACACCGAGCCCCATTCGCTTGGCCACGTAGCCCGCGAGAATGTCGCCGAAATTGCCCGTCGGAACGCAAAAGCTGACGCGTCGCTCAGGTGCGCCCAACGCAACAGCGGCGGTAAAGTAGTAGACCGTCTGGGCCATGATCCGTGCCCAGTTGATCGAATTGACGCCGGAAAGCGCCAGCTTTTCGCGCACCTCGCTAGTGTTGAAAAGCGCCTTCACCAAAGCCTGGCAATCGTCAAACGTGCCTTCGATCGCAATATTGTGGACGTTGTCCTCTTGCGCCGTGGTCATTTGCCGGCGCTGAACGTCGCTCACCCGCCCATGCGGGTGGAGCACGACGATATCGATCGAATCGCGCCCGCGAAATGCCTCTACCGCTGCCCCGCCTGTATCGCCCGATGTGGCGCAGACGATTGTTGCCCGTGCGCCCCTCCTGGCGAGCGCGCCATCCATGAGCCGTGCCAGCACCTGCATGGCGACGTCCTTGAAGGCGAGTGTTGGTCCATGAAACAGCTCCAACAGCCAGTCGGCCGAGCCGAGTTGGACCAGCGGCGCCACGGCGCGATGCGAAAACGTCGCATAAGCCTCGTCGATGATCGATTTGAATGCGTCGCCAGGCACCTCGTCACCCACGAATGGGCGCATGACCTCGTAGGCCACTTCCTCGTAGGGCCGCCCCGCAAACGCCCTGATTTCGTCCACAGTTAGCTGTGGCCACGTTTCAGGCACATAGAGACCGCCGTCCCGCGCGAGACCGGTCAACAGCACATCCTCGAAACCGAGAACCGGGGCCGTTCCTCTGGTGCTGACGTATCGCAAGGTTTGTCACTCCTAGCAGGCTGTTGAAGAACTCGTGTGGATCGCGACACCTGTGGTTTTTTCGTCTCCGACGAG
>JAUVMS010000207.1 GCA_030600135.1 Hyphomicrobiales bacterium
GTCACTGGCGAAATGGATCGACGTCTTCGCCCGTCGCTTCGGGTTCGTCCACTTTGGCCTTTGTGCTGACCTTGCGGACAATCTTGGTCTCGCGCTGCTCTTCTAGTGCTTTGGCGATCTTGAGCTTGATCTCGGCGGCGTCTTCCGGCTCGGGGTCTAGGCTAAGTGCCTGCGTCCACTGGTACTGCGCTTCGAGCTTGCGACCGACGTTCCAATAGGCATCTCCCAAGTGGTCATTGATGACCGGATCGTCTGGCCTGAGTTCGACCGCCCGTTCCAGATACTGCGTTGCCGCGCGGTAATTGCGCTGTCGGTAATAGGCCCAGCCCAGGCTGTCGACAAAATACCCGTCATCAGGTTTGATCTTGACCGCCTTGCGGATGAGCTTCATCGCCTCTGGCAGATTGTGGTTCTGGTCAACCCAGGAATAACCGAGGTAGTTCAATACCAGCGGTTGGTTAGGGTAGAGTTCGAGCGCTTTTTGCAGGTCGCGCTCGGCCTTCGGCCATTGATTGAGCCGCTCAAAGCAGACGCCACGAGCATAGAATTGGTTCCAGTCCTTCTGTTCCGGACGATCGATTAGGGCGATCGCCTTGGAATAGTACTGCGTTGCCTCTTCGTATTTCTTGTTGGCACGCAGAATGTTGCCCAATGAGCGCAGGACCAAGAGCTGGCGCTCCCGCCTTGCCAACTCGGCGAAACCGGAACCCACATTGGCCATGGCCCCAATCGTTTGCGGACCGACCACGCCGTCTCGTGACAGGCCTTGCTCTCCTTGAAACGCCTTGATGGCACGGATCGTTTGTGGACCGAGAAGACCGTCGACAGGTCCCGCATAGAGACCCAGCTCCTTGAGTTGCGTTTGTGCGAAACGGACCTGGGCATTGCGATCGTCCCTAGGCGGCAGTGCGTCGCTTGTCACCTGCTGATCCTGATCGCCACTCTTGGAGTTCAGATCGTCCAGCAACCCCGTCAGAACACTCTTGGCTTCATCGAGCCGCTTCAACTCATCGAAGTTGATCGCCTTTCTGACGACACTGCCAAATGCCAGCGGAGAACTCGCCGGCACCCGGTTGTAGGTCTTGATCGCCACCCCATACTTCTTCAAAGACTCATAGGCGCTAGCGAGCGCCACCATGGCAGCCGGGAAATCGGGCTTCAGATAAAGCGCGATTTGCAGATACAT
This sequence comes from Hyphomicrobiales bacterium, assembly GCA_030600135.1. Taxonomy (GTDB): domain Bacteria; phylum Pseudomonadota; class Alphaproteobacteria; order Rhizobiales; family JAUVMS01; genus JAUVMS01. The sequence continues at coordinate 1,187 of JAUVMS010000207.1, forward strand.
CGTCCCGACGTCGATACCGCCTTCGCGTGTCAACGCCTCCCCTAGACCGTAGAAAAGCTCTGCCACGCCCTCGCTGGCGCTGCTGACAGCGTGGCCAATCGGCTTGCCGGCCTGCAAGTCGGCGTATAGCGCCAGGATTAGTGCATCTTGACGACGCTTGCGAATTCTCTTGGTCAGGATTTGCCGCGCCAGCCTCTTGTCACCCGCGTTGGCGGCAAAACTTGCGTAGGCAAATAGCAAGCGTTGCGTTCTCGGACCGTCCTGCACGAGTTTTGAATAAGTTTTCTTGGCAAGCGCTCCACGGCCCGCCAGATCGGCAATCAGGGCCCGATGATATCCCCGATAATAGCGCGCCCATTCAGCCTGGTTGAGTTTGTCGAGCAACGCGAACGCCTCGTCCGGCTTGCGTTGCCCCATACGCACCCATGCTCTTGCGATCGTTCCCGCCAGTTCCCCGATCGGGCCAACGGCAGCCTTGCTGAAATGATGGTCGGCGGTCTTGTAGTCACCGTCCCTAAGCGCTCGAGCAGCGATCACGATGTGGGCCGTTCTATCCTCGGCATCGAGCTTGACCACCTCATCGGCCAACGTTGTGGCACGCTTCCAGTCGGCAGTGGCAACCTCGCTGAGGAACGCTTCCTTGAGTATCTTTTTGTTGTTGGGATCGCGCAGTAAGGCATTGCGATAAAATTCCGCCGCCGCCTTCATATCGCGCTGTCCGCGCGCGAAGCGACCGGCCAGATAGCTACCGAACAGCGAACGACTCGGATGGCCGATGAAGCTCATCATTGCTTCGGACGTAGCGCTTGAAGCGGCCGAGACCGACGAATGCGATGCAAACGTCGCAACCAAAGCAAGCAAGCTAATTCCAAGGCATCCTGGAATCCGTTGGAAAAACTTCATTGGGGAACAATCCCACTGTCGTTGCAAACAAAGAGCAGCTTATGCTCAATTGCGCAGACTTAGCCTATTTGCCCCAGTCTTGAAAGCAAGGAGGCTTACTAAGGTGTTCACATTTAGGCGCTCACACGCCGACATCCCCGCAAATCACAACACAGTTATTAGGCGTGGCAGAGCTGCCACAATTCATGCTGTTGGCTTTCGAAACTACATGCCTGAATAGACCGGCCCCTCCCCGCCCTGCGGCACTACCCAGTTGATGTTTTGGTTTGGGTCTTTAATGTCACAGGTTTTGCAGTGCACGCAGTTCTGCGCATTGATTTGAAACCGAACCCCACCGTTTTCGGTGTCTTCAACCCATTCATAGACACCGGCTGGGCAGAACCGATTTGAAGGCCCGCCATAGACGTCGTGCTCACTGGATTTCTGCAGGGCTTCGTCGGCCACGTGGAGGTGAACCGGCTGGTCCTCCTCATGGTTGGTCCCGGAAAAGCTGACGTTGGTCAAACGATCGAACGTGAGTTTTCCGTCGGCTTTTGGATAGTCGATCGCCTGGCACTGGCTTGCCGGCTTCAAATAGGCATGGTCGGGCTTGCCGTGCTTCATCGTGTGGCCGAGGAACGGCAACAGCGTGTTGAGCCACATGTCGGCACCCCCGAGCGGGATCCCCAGTCTTGTGCCAAGCCTGGACCATAACGGCTTGACATTACGAACCTTTTTGAGGTCGGCCGCTATTTCCGAAGTCCAGAACGCTTCCTCGTAGGCGTCAAGCCGGTCGTTGCCGCGGCCGGCCTTGACGGCGTCGAAGGCGGCTTCGGCAGCCATCATTCCGCTCAAAATCGCGTTGTGCGACCCCTTAATGCGCGGCACATTGACGAAACCTGCAGAGCAACCGACCAGTGCCCCACCTGGGAACACAAGCTCGGGCACTGATTGCCAGCCGCCCTCCGTGATCGCCCGCGCGCCATAGGCGATGCGCTTACCGCCGTCGAAGGTCTCGCGAATTGCCGGGTGCGTCTTGAACCGCTGAAACTCCTCATAGGGGCTCAGGTATGGGTTCTTGTAGTTGAGATGCACGACGAACCCGACCGACACCAAATTCTTGTCGAAGTGATAGAGGAAGGACCCTCCACCCGTGCCGTTGTCGAGCGGCCAACCCATGGTGTGCTGCACCAACCCAGGTTGGTGCTTTTCGGGCGCCACCTCCCAGAGTTCCTTGAGGCCGATGCCGTATTTTTGCGGGCAACGCCCCTCGTCCAGTTCGAACTTCGTGATCAGCTGCTTTGCAAGTGAGCCGCGTACTCCTTCGGCAATGAAGGTGTATTTCGCCCGCAACTCCATGCCGCGTGTGAAGTTGGGTCCGGGCTTACCATCTTGTCCGACGCCCATGTCTCCGGTTGCAACACCCACCACGTTGCCGTCCTCGTCATAGAGCACTTCGGCGGCGGCAAAGCCGGGAAAAACTTCGACCCCCAGAGCCTCGGCCTGCTCGGCAAGCCAGCGACACACGTTGCCCAGGCTAACGATGTAGCAGCCATGATTGTTCATTAGCGGCGGCATTAGGAAGTTGGGCATGCGAACATTGCCGGCCGGCCCGAGAAAAAGGAAACGATCATCTGTGACCGGAGTATCGATTGGCGCGCCCTTGTCCTTCCAGTCGGGGATCAGGCGATCGATGCCAATCGGATCAATGACCGCACCCGACAGGATATGTGCGCCAACCTCCGCGCCCTTCTCGAGCACAACCACCGAAAGCTCGTGATCATTCTCCTGGGCAAGTTGCATAAGCCGAATTGCCGACGCGAGCCCGGCTGGGCCTGCGCCAACGATCACGACATCGAAATCCATAGCCTCGCGTTCAGGCAACTCCCCGCCGTTCTGACCCATCTTTCACATTCCTCGACAACAACAACCTCGCCTGCCTTGTCGATAGGTTGCTCATTGCATGACCGTCAAGTCTCCTGGCAACACAAATCAATCCGGCTAGCCCACAAGCCGCACAAAATGTAAAAGATCACCGATGACCACAGGGATCGACAAGCAAGACATTCGCGCCCTCTATGAATGGTACGCGAGCATCGGCGCAGACCTCGACGTTGCGCGCGAGCCGACCAATTGGTTCGAGCTTGCCGAGCGACAAAAGGGCGAGGCGCGGGCCCCTGTCCAAGCTCGCAGTCCCGCTCGTGCAACCGAACCTCGGCCCAGTGGGCGGCCAGAAATGTCGGCCCCAGCGCCAGGCCTTCACGCGGCCGGACAATCACGCACTCCTCAGCGAAGTGGCGACAGGCCCGCCCTGCTCCGCTCCAGCGAAGCCGTCATGGCCGCTCGCGAAGCGGCCGGTGCGGCCCAATCGCTGGATGTATTGCACGAACGCCTCGCCGCCTTTGAAGGCTGCGGTCTGAAGGCAACCGCAAAGTCGTTATGCTTTTATCGAGGCGCACCCCAAGCTCGCCTCATGGTCATCGGTGAGGCGCCAGGCCGCGACGAGGACATTCAGGGCAAGCCCTTCGTCGGCAGGGCCGGTCGCCTCCTCGACAAGATGCTCGCCGCCATAAACCTCAGCGAGAATGACGTGCACATCACCAACATCGTCTATTGGCGCCCGCCCGGCAATCGCAACCCCACGCCCGAGGAAGCCGAGGTGTGCCGCCCGTTTCTCGCCCGCCAAATCGAACTCGTCGCACCCGATGTCCTGTTCATCCTCGGCCGCCCAGCAGCCAACCAGCTGCTGGAGACGACCCAGGGGATCATGAAACTTCGCGGCAAGTGGCGATCCTTTGACGCCAGCGGCCGCTCGATCCGCGCCATGGCCTCGCTCCACCCGGCCTATCTGCTGCGCACGCCGGCGGCCAAGCGGATGGCATGGCGCGATCTGCTCGCCGTGCGCTCCGCCATCGACGAGGCGCCAACCGATTAGCGCGACGAACCGCCGAGCTGCTATAGACGGGGCGAGGCGACAATCGGCGCTGCCGAACGTTGCAACCTCATCTGCCCCGACGCACAATTGGAGGTTCTTTTCCCGTGCCTAAGATTGATGAGTCCCGACCCTTCATTCCGGTGCGAATTGCGGTTCTGACGGTCTCCGACACCCGCACGCCCAAAGACGACAAGTCCGGCACGTTGCTGGCCGAGATGGCGACCGAGGCCGGCCACGAACTTGCCGAGCATGCCATTGCGAAGGACGATGTGGAGGAAATCCGCGATCAACTGAAACGTTGGATCGAGGCCGCGGACGTCGATGTGGTGATCACCACCGGCGGCACCGGCTTTACCGGTCGCGATGTGACGCCCGAGGCCGTTCGCCCATTATTTGAAAAGGAGATCGATGGCTTTTCGACGATCTTCCATATGCAGAGCTACGAGAAAGTCGGCACTTCGACCATTCAGTCGCGCGCTTGCGGAGGGGTCGCCAACGGCACCTACATTTTCTGCGTGCCGGGTTCTCCCGGCGCCTGCAAGGACGCTTGGCACGGCATCTTGAAGTGGCAACTCGACAACCGTCACAGACCCTGCAATTTCGTCGAGATCATGCCGCGTCTACAGGAGCATTTGTAAGCCCAACCGCTTGGGCCGCCGAATTCTCACAATCGTGTGAGCGAAGAGATCGGTATTCGCGTCAGTATCCCACTTCATGTCTACTGTTTTCACCCCAAAAAAATCGAGTGGAGGACTACGCCATGGCAGTAAACAGACGTCAGGCGCTCAAAGTAGGTGCTGCGGCAGCTGTCTCGCCTCTCATTGCCTCTTTGCTTGCCAGCACCGCGATGGCCAAGGCCCCGATGATGGGCGCGTCTCAAAATTCGCATTTTCGCTTCAAGCTCGGCGGGTTTGAAATCACCACCATCGCCGATGGCGCCCTGAAGATACCGAAGGTCCATCCCATCTTCGGCAACGATCAAACACCTGAGGCGGTTGCCGAGTACATGGCGGCAAACTTCTTACCGGGCGACAAGATGGCGATCCCTTTTACGCCGGTCATCATCAACACCGGTAAGGAGCTGATCTTGTTCGACGCCGGCAATGGCGCCCGCCGCCGCAGCAAGGGAGCCGGGCTATTGGCAGCCGCGCTCGCCGGCGCCGGGTTCACGCCGGAGCAATTCGATATCGTCGTCATCACCCATTTCCACCCCGACCACATCGGCGGTTTGATGGAGGGCGGCAAGCCGTTGTTCTCCAACGCCCGCTACATCACGGGCGAGGCGGAATACGATTTCTGGTCGCCCGAAGAATTA
>JAUVMS010000109.1 GCA_030600135.1 Hyphomicrobiales bacterium
GGCGCGAACTCGTTCGATTGGCCTTGGTGTCGGTTTGGGCCAGCCGTTTCGGACTCGAGGAATCGGAAATCTTACCGATTACGAATGCTCGCCCAGTCGAATGGTCGGCGCTCCTGCTTGGCCTCGGTGAGGCGCTGCGCGATCAGGCTGGTCGAATCGCGCTCGGGCACGACTATTTGCGCCAGGCCGTGGCCCAGCGCTACCTGCCAGACCGACAAGCCGAGATGGCTGCGCATGTGCTGGTGGCCGACCGCTTTGAAGCCGCGGACCGCACCGGTCGCCGCGCCGAAGAGTTGCCCTATCAACTGCGGGCGGCGGAGGCCTGGAACCGGCTCGAAACGGCGCTCTGTGACATGGACGGATACGCGCATCTGGGCGCCCGTGGCGATCTCGAGCAGATCGGCTATTGGCTGCCGCTGATGGAGCGTGGCCGGGATCCGGAGAAGCTCCTGTGCGCCGCCTGTCGTAATTCGCATTCCGCCCACTTCCACAACTCAGAGATACAGCGGGCGATAAATCTTATGCGCCAAGACAAACACCATATACTTCCGATTTACTTAGAAGATGGAGTTACTGCTCCGTTCGGGTTGGAGCAGGTGCACAGCATCCGCTACTCTCACTCGCCCGGCGGTAACTTTGTTGAGACACTGTGGCGCAGCATCGCTCAATTGGGCTATGGCGGGGGTCTTGGTGTGGCTCCCACTGTGCGAGCGAGCCGAGGACTCCCGAGAGCGCCATGAGAGAGTCGACACGATCCCCGGAGTTGCCCCCGAGGCCGCCCGATCTGGTCACGATGTCGAAGGACGGCAGAACTAGGTGCGACTGGCGACCTGTGCGGCGGGCTGGCGTCTAAGATTTTCACTCGAGCGCCGCTAGGTGTAGGTGCGATCTAGAATAGACATGCTGCTGCCCTCTCTCGTTATCCAAATTGTCCGACCTGGATAAACTCGCTGGATAAAAGGCAGCACGTCGGTGCACGTTGCAACCGACTGAAAAGCCTAGTCTCCTAGGGTCTGAGAGGGTATCTGAAAGGCAGGTAAAAAGACGCTGGTGCCGATGGACGGACTCGAACCGCCGACCCACGCATTACGAATGCGTTGCTCTACCAACTGAGCTACATCGGCCCAACACCGCGTCTTGCCAGCAAATAGCTGGTGCGCGGCCGCATTGCAAGATGGCCGATGACGGTTAACGAAAGACAACCGCCATCAGCACGCTCGTTCAGCCCTTGGCGGGAAAGGCCGCAAATCTGGCAACGGGCCCAGGCCCGGTTGAACCTTCGCCACCGGAGCTGTCGGTGCCGGGATCATCGGGTGCCCGCGGCGACACGAAGACTTTGGCCTGCCCCGCGGACCGCGAATGTACCGTCGTCGAGGCCGATGGCCGGCTGCCCTGCGAGTCCCCGGAGTGCGCGGGCTTGACGATTTTCCCATCGGAACCGTCACCGTCACCGTCGTCGTCCTTCGAACTCGTTGCCGTTTTTTCGGTCGATTTCTCCTCGGTCTTGGCCGGCGGTGTCACGGGCACAACACTTTTCGCCACGGGCGGCTTGGTCGTGACATCGTCGATGCCGCCCGGGACATCGGATCCGGCGGCGATGATCACACTGGATGCCGCGCTCGCCTCAAGCAGTGGATCGGTCTCAGCGGCAAGTGGTATCAGTTCCTCGAGGAGGAGCGATCTGTCCTTGGTATCCAACGGTTCGACCGGTACCTTCCATTCAAAAGCGTCCAACTCGCCGGTTATGGGCGAGATCGGTGCCCAGCTATCGGAGACATATCCGTCGGCGGTCCAGGCCGGATCACGAGGCGCATTGACGGCACGCGCGAGCCACTCGCGAACACGACCGCGGTCGCCGTGCTGGCCGCCCTCGATGCGCGCCATCAGCGTGCAAACGCGCTGGGTGAGGCGCTTCTCCAAAAGCGGTTCGAGCGCCTGGCGCGCGCCTTGCCAATCGTGCGCATCAATGGTCGCCAAGGCGACCGCGATGGGCGACTCGATGCTATGGGGCGCCAGTGCGGCTATGTCCTTGATGCGTTTCAGCCTGTCCTTGGGCGAGTCACCAGGACGGGCGAACGCGTAAGCGGTTGCCAGGTCGGGATGAGGTGACCGGCGCCAGGTCTTGGAGATTACGCTCGCTGCCTTCGAGGTGTTGCCCTTGGATGCCAGCAGACGTCCTGCAATCTCAGCAGCCGGGACCAAGCCATCGGCAAGCTTGTGGCCCTCGAGCGACAACTGCAGTGCGCGATCCATGTCGCCTTCCTCGGCCTCCTGAGCCTGGGCGGTCAGTAGCACCGCGCGGCGGCGAGCCGCAGTCGCCTTGTCCACGTTGCCATGCTTGCGGGCGACGGCGAGTGAATCGAGAGCTCCGGCCCAATCCTCATCCTTGCATTGCAGCTCGAAAAGCGCGTTGGCCGACCAATCGAGCTTGGGATTGAGCTTGACGGCGCGTTCGGCGAACTGGCGCGCGACTTCAGTCTCCTCCTGCTGCATGGCCTCGAGGAACAGCCCCCGCAGGCCCAACAACTCGGTATCAGGAGCCGCGAGCATGGATTCGTAGATGCGCCGTGCCATTGCACCATCGCCTCTCAGCTGCGCTGCCTGAGCGCGCAGCAGGTCGGTCAGCGGTTCGTGTGGCAAAGCGCGCCTGGCCTGTGCGGCATACCTGGTCGCCAGCTCTTGATCGCCAGCGCCAACCGCAATGATGCCGGTCGACAAGGCGTCAATGCCGCGCTTTTGCTGACGGCGCCTGAAAATGCCTGAAATGGCGGCCGGACTGGCGACGAGTTGGCGCAAGATCGACCACAGCAAAACCACAACGCCGAGCAAGACTGCAAGCGCAATGACGGCATGGAAGACGCTGATCTCAAGCTCGCGGCCCTGCCAATTGACGAAGATCTGGCCAGGACGATCGGCGAGCCAAGACATGCCGAACGCAATCGCGGCAACAGCGACAAAGAAGATTACGAGACGGATCATGAACCGCGTCCTTTCCTAGTTCGTCGCTGGAGCGCTGAGTGACCGCTTGAGCACACTTTCGACGTCGGCCATCGCTTGATCGACGGCGACACGGGCCTGAAGTTTTTCAAGCCATGGGGCCGCTGCGTCTTTGGCTTTGCCCGACAGTCCCTGCGCCTCGGCAAGGGCGGCGACGAGGTCGCCATCCTTTAGTCGGCCTTCGACGCGGGCGACGACGGCCTCGGTCGAATCGCCTGAGACATTGCCCGTTCGGCGCACTCTGATAATGGACTGAGCGCCGGAGAGGAACTGATCAAGGACCGAGTTCGATTGTGGTGCATTTTCGGCGTCAAGCGCGGCACGGGCCATTTGCCGAAAACCCTTCTGCAGGGACGCGGTCGTGGGTGCACCATCCTTGGAATAGGCCTCCAGTGGAGACAGGTCCAAGCCTTGCGGCGCCAGTTGCTTGACCTCGGATAACGGCTTGGCAATGGACTCGCCGCGATCCATGGCGCGCTTGAGATTGGCCAACTCCAACGCCAAGACAATGCGTTGCGTGCTTTGCTGGCGGGTTTGCTCGCGATCAACGACCGATGCAACCTTGTCATTCAGGCTCGATACGCGCTCCGTGATCGGCGCCAAGGCGGTCGTGACGTCATCAGGCTTGGCGAAGGTCTTGAGCTGGGCCTCCATTTCCTCGCCGAACTTGGAGAGCGCGGTTTCGATGCTGGCGATTTTCTGCTGAGCGGCCGCAAGGCGATCCGCAGCCTCGCTCTGGGCCTGCGACAAACGCTCTTCGGCAGCCTTTTGGGTTGCGGTCAGCTCCTCAGACGCTTGCTTTGCATTACCTTCGACGGTGACAATTTGTTGTCGCAGACGGGTTGCGTCATTCCTCAGGTTTTCAAGATCACCGCTCAGTCGCTTGCCGCCGGCGCGTAACGTCGCAACGGCCTCGTTCATGGTGGTGTCGGTGGCGCCTAATTGGCCCAAACGCTCGTCCAGCGCACCCACACGACCCTGCAGGTCCTGATCGAGCGACGATCTGAGAGCACCAATTTTCGTGTCCAGCTGAACAGCGAAATCATTGATGCGGCCGGTCAGGGCAGCGAGTTCTGGAATTGTCCCGTCGCCGTTTTGTGCAGCAGCGGCGAGGGTAGAAATCGTGTCCTCGAGCTTCGTCAAACGGGATTTCAGTTCTTCGGACACCTGGCCTGCACCGCTCGGCAGCTCGGCAATGCGGCTTTCGAGCGACGTGGCTTGGTCGCTCAAAGCCTTTTGGTCCTCCGCGATACGCGCGACGGTCGGACTCATTGCTTCCAGGCGCTGTATCCGTTCATCGACGGCTTTCAGCTGATCTTCGCCTGACTTCGCCGTCGAGGCCTGCGCCTTAGTGTCATTCACGGACTGCTCGAGACCGGCCAAACGGTCGGCGAGCCCGTCCACCTGGTCGAGCCCGACACGCTCCACCTTCGGAGCGCCCAACTGGACGCCGAGCTGGGGCAGAAACTGCGCGCCGAGCAGTACGGCCAATGCACCAACGACACCGGCTACGGCGTGGCTGACGAAGCCGCCGAAACTTGACCCACCTCCCGATGGCGGAGGCGGCGGCATGACTGATTTGGTTGGCTTGCGCTCTGCATCCGATCGCGATGACGGTTTGTCGGTTGCGGCGGCCGTCACTGCCAATTTTGCGCCGGGCTTCGTTGAACTCGCGGCTTCGGGTGCTGTGGCGCGCTTTGGCTCGGAGCTCGATGTCGAGCTAAAACCGCTGCTCGATTTGGAGGGCTCGGACTGGCCGGCGAACTTGGAACCGCTGGCACCAGCTTTCGCCGGGCCCGACGTCGATTTGTCAGACCCTGGCGCCGTCGATGATGACCAAAATGAACTGGTGGTTTGCCGGCTTTCGCCGCTCGAGGCCCCGAACGTCGCAGGCTTGGTGTCCTTTGGATCGGCCGCATCGCCGGGTCGGCTCGTGGTCGCGCCGGCTGCCGACTTTGCATGTCCAGAGGCCGTGGACGACTCGTCAGTCTGTCCCGTCGGGCTTTTCGCTGAGGGATCCGAGCTCTTGGCAGCCGGGCTGTCTTCGATCTTGCCCGCTTCGCCAGCTTTCTTGGTCTCGGTTTCGGAGGACTTGTCCTCGCTCACTTCGGTTGCTTGCAGATCCAGGGTGGCCGTCGTTCGCCTGGACTTGACAGGGCCCTTCTTTGGCGGGTTGCGTCTGGTAGCCATGTATCAGCTGCTCCTCCCAGTTTAGTCGCGCCCGAGCCGCATCGTCGTTCGGGGCGCAAGCATATGATCCGTCGAAACTTGCAGGTCCGCTGCCGCGCGACGGAGTCGATCACGCTGATCTTGCCGCTTCTCGCTCAATGAGCGCAAGAATTTCTTGACTGTTGGCTTCAAGCGACACTTTCACGTCAAGTTTTCTTTGATCAGACAGCCGTTGTGCAACCATTTTCGACAAGCAAAAGTGAATTATTGATCGGGCCGCCGTTCTGAGACCGTGGATTTCGACAAGGCGATCGTAGGTGCTGGCCGCTAAAGGAGACATTAAAACGACGCCATCAACGTCGCCGGACCTGATGATGTCTTGCACTCCATCACTCAGCGCCTGCGATGTCGTGACGCGGTATACCACGCCGCGAATTAGCGAAAATCCAGTTTTTTCGAGCGCTTCCGCCATTTTAAATGCAATATGCTCGCCGTGCAGATAAGCGAGTGGGCCGTGCGATGGTGGGCATGATCCGATGATTTTCGGCAGCAAATCCGGTGCCGAGCCGGACCCCTCGACGACCTCGTCAAATCCGAGATCCATGGCGAGAGCAGCGGTGGCGGGACCTACGGCAAAAAGCGGCTTGGAGGCGGCATATCCGAGCTGATTGCTGGCGGCGAGCGCGCGTAACGCGTTTCGGCTGGTGACAATCAGCGCCTGGGCGCCATCGAGCGAAGGAACGTCTTGGGGCGAAAGTTCCACGGCTGAAAGTGGCTCGGCCACCGTCTCGTGTCCCAACGCCCGGAGTCGATCAGCAAACTGCGTGGCATCGGGTTCCGGCCGGGTAACGAGCAAACGCATTTGACCACTTATGCCTTAAGCGCGTCGAAAAACGCGGTGCCGGCTCGGTCGCGCAGCTCATCGGCGGCATCGGCGCCCATGGCGCGCGCGCGATTTGCAGAACCGCGGCGCTCGGTGGCGTAATGTTCACTGCCATCCGGCAAAAGGATTTCGCCGCGAAATCGCATCTGCTCGCCCTCTAGCGTTGCTAGACCAGCAATGGGGGTGCGGCAGGAGCCGTCGAGAGCGGCGAGGAAGGCGCGTTCCGCCGCGAGGCAGACTTCCGTCTCAGCATCGTTGATCGCCGCCAGCATGACGCGCATCTTAGTGTCGTCGGTGCGAACCTCGACGCCAATGGCGCCCTGGGCGACCGCGGGCAGCATGTCATCAGGCGACATGAGCGCCGTTATCCGGGCCGCCTCACCAAGTCGGCGCAATCCTGCGGCGGCCAAAAGCGTTGCATCGGCCACGCCATCGGCGAGCTTGCGCAGGCGGGTTTGTACATTGCCGCGAAACATGACGACCCGCAGGTCGGGGCGTGAACGCTTCACCTGGGCTTGGCGGCGAAGCGACGCCGTGCCGAGGGTCGCTCCGCTGGGCAAACTCGCCAAATTTGCTGCGGTGAGGCTGACGAAGGCATCACGCACATCCTCGCGCGGCAGAACACCGGCTATCTCGAGCCCCGCCGGCAAGACGGTCGGCATGTCCTTCATGGAATGGACCGCCATGTCGATTTCGCCTGAAATGAGGGATTCCTCGATTTCCTTGGTGAACAGGCCCTTGCCGCCGAGCTCTTTGAGGGCGCGATCCTGGATGCGATCACCAGACGTCTTGATGATGCAGATTTCACATAGCCCCGCATCGAGACCATGGGCGGCGGCAAGGCGTTGGCACACTTCCTCGGCCTGTTTGATGGCAAGCGGGCTGCCGCGCGTTCCAATGCGGATTTTTTCTCGGGGCACTTGGCGCGAACTCCTGATCGGCGAACCGGACCGCCTCGGCGAAACGGTTCCAATTGGTCAGATAATGGCCTAATCCCAGTTCGTCGACCGCTTTGATATGAGCATTTCGGCCGAATTGGGTCATTGCATGAGCAATAACACGTTGATTTTGGGCATTGAAACAAGCTGCGACGAGACGGCTGCCGCAGTCGTGAGCCGTCACGCAGACGGTACGGGCCGGATTTGCTCGAACGTGGTACGGGCGCAATGGGAGGCGCACAAGGCCTATGGCGGCGTGGTGCCCGAGATTGCGGCGCGGGCCCACATCGAAGTTTTGGACGACGTGATCAAGCTAGCGCTCGAGGATGCCGGGTTCGGTTTTCCAGAGCTTAACGGGGTTGCCGCGACCGCAGGGCCGGGGCTGATTGGTGGCGTGCTGGTGGGTCTTACCACCGCCAAGGCAATCGCGTTGGTGCACAACATACCGCTCGTCGGCGTCAACCACCTCGAGGCCCACGCGCTAACTGTCGGCCTGACCGATGGGCTGGCGCCGCCTTACCTTCTGCTCCTGGTGTCGGGAGGGCACACCCAGCTGCTGATCGTCAGGGATGTGGGCGAGTATGTGCGGCTCGGCACGACCGTGGACGATGCACTGGGCGAGGCCTTCGATAAGACGGCAAAGCTGTTGGGTCTCGGCTATCCGGGCGGGCCCGAGGTTGAACGCTGGGCCGAGCGAGGCGATGCCGGGCAGTTCGCCTTTCCAAGGCCCATGAAGGGGCGAGCCGAACCGCATTTTTCCTTTGCCGGGCTCAAAACTGCGGTGCGCCAAACGGCCGAGCGGATTGCGCCGCTCGCCGAGAGCGACGTGGCCGACCTCTGTGCCTCGTTCCAGCAAGCGGTCGTGGAGACGATCGTCGACCGCGTGCGGGTGGCAATGACGCTTTATGGCGAGAAGCTGGGGTCCGACGCACCGCGCACCTTGGTGGTGGCAGGTGGTGTCGCGGCGAATCAAGCCATCGGTGGGCGACTGCGTGCGATCGCTTCATCGCACGGTTTTGCGATTTGCGTCCCACCTCCGGCACTGTGCACCGACAACGCGGCGATGATTGCCTGGGCCGGGGCCGAGCGATTGGCGCGCGGGTGGACAGACGGCCTCGACCTCGCCGCTCGCGCGCGCTGGCCATTGGATCCCGATGCCCCGCCTGCGATCGGTGCCGGTGTCAAGGCCTGAGATACACCAAGTGACGGTCCTGGTTTGGTCTGCTTCGCGAGGGGCGGTTGGTTTGTGCAGCGCCGGCCGCCAACTGAGTCCGCTGGCGCTATGAATGGCGCGGCACTATCCGGCCCGGAACGCGAGCCTCACTACCATGCTTCGCAAGTGGGCGAATAAACCGTGTCGCTCTATCCAAGCGCAATAGGCAACGTATTCGGAATCTTTGGCAAGGTGCCACTCCTCGGTCTTGGCGCGGAAGTAATAGACCAGATTCACAATCCCAAGGAGCAGCGACAACCGAGCAGCGTCAAGCATGGTTCCGTTCACGAGAAACGGCAACGAGATCATCCACCACGTGATGTTCTTGCAGACATAGGCGGGATGTTTGGTCCAGCGGTATGGGCCGTTGGTCAGGATGCCTCGGTGCGTTAAGTTGGAAAATCGAATTCCGAATGAAACAGTCGCCCAAGCATATATCAGCGTCAAAAGGAGAATAATGGTTGCCCAGACTTGGCCGACTATCGCGACGCTGCCAATCCA
>JAUVMS010000063.1 GCA_030600135.1 Hyphomicrobiales bacterium
CCATTGCGAAGTTGACCCTCCACGACATCGTGCCGGCCGCGTCGCCAAAGGATGCGGCGTTTCCGATTGACGTGGAGACGGGCGATTTGTCGGTCGCCGGTGAGGCGAACCGAATCGTTGCCGGCAAGCCGGAGCTGATTTTTCATCTCGCTGCAGTCGTCTCCGGCGAGGCGGAACAGAATTTCGACAAGGGGTATCGGATCAACCTCGATGGGACACGCCATCTGCTGGAGGCGGTGCGGGAGGCCGACTATGTTCCGCGCCTGGTGTTCACCAGCTCGATTGCCGTCTTCGGTGCGCCCTTTCCCGACGCCATACCGGATGACTACCACCTCACACCGCTCACCTCCTATGGCACGCAGAAGGCCATGGACGAACTCATGGTCAACGACTTTTCGCGCAAGGGCTTTGTCGACGGAGTGAGCATTCGTCTGCCCACCGTTTGCGTGCGGCCGGGTAAACCGAACAAGGCGGCGTCGGGTTTCTTTTCCGGTATCATTCGAGAGCCGCTGGCGGGTGAGGAAGCGGTCTGCCCGGTGTCGCGAGACGTGCGCCATTGGGTGGCGAGCCCGCGATCGGCAGTTGGGTTTTTGTTGCACGCGGCAGCGCTGGACGCGGCCGAGCTGGGTGCGCAACGGGCCATCACAATGCCGGGCCTCTCGATCACCGTGGGTGAGATGATTGACGCACTCGCCCGTGTTGCCGGCGAAGATGTCGCCCGGCGGATCAAAATGCAGCCCGATCCGTTCATCGAGGAGATTGTTGCCGGCTGGCCGCGCAACTTCGCGCCAGACCGCGCGCAAAGACTCGGTTTCGCTGCAGATGTCGATTTCGACGACGTCATCCGGGCGCACATTGCCGACGAGCTCGACGGCTAGACCTTCCGTACCAGTGTCTTCGCTGTGCACGAGCCTCAGTTAACGGGAGTCAGGAGAGGTTTTCCGGCAAAGTGGGCGGCAATGTTGTCGACCACGAGGTCGCCCATGGCCTTGCGGGTTTTGTGGGTGGCGCTGCCCTGGTGCGGGGAGAGGACGACGTTCTCCATCGCGAGAAGTGCTTGGGGCACACGCGGCTCGTCGGCGAAGACATCCAATGCCGCTCCCCCGAGCTTGCCCGAAGCGAGCAGTTCGACGAGCGCGATTTCATCGACAAGCGAGCCTCTGGCGACGTTGACGAGCGCTCCCTGTGGTCCAAGGGCCTCGAGTACCTCGCGGCTAACGATGCCTCTCGTCTCCGGCGAGCCCGGGGCAATGACGACGAGATAATCGACGTCACGGGCCATCTCGGCGAGATCGGAATAATAGCGGTAGGGCTGGTCGGGCTGCTCGCGCCGGCCATGATAGGCAATGCTCATCTTGAAGACTTCGCAGCGGAGCGCAATTTCCTTGCCGATGCGGCCAAGGCCGAGAATGCCGACCGTCGCGCCCGTCAGCTCATTGGTTAGCCCAAAGCCCTTCGTGAGCCACTTGCCTTCGCGAACATAGCGGTCCGACTGCGGAATTCGACGGCACAAACCAAGCATCATGGCAAGCGTCAGTTCGGCCACCGCATCGTTCAGGACATTTGGCGTGTTCGACACTTTTATGCCGCGGCCCGTGACAAATGGAATGTCGATCCCGTCGTATCCGACACCAAAGCAGCCGATCATCTCAAGGTTCGGCAATTGCTCGACGACATGTGGTGGGGCGCCGCGATGGCCGTCGGTGGCGATGGCTTTGATGCGATGACCAACCTCGGTGAGCAATGCCTGCTTGTCGTCGGCAAGCCAGTAGCGATGCACCTCATAGGCGGTATCGAGCGCCTCCATTGTACTGCGCAGCATCGGGCCGATCATCAGTATGTCGACAGACATTCATTCCTCCCAAGCGACTGTCACAATTTCTCCGTGACTAGAAAATTGGCAAAAAACATTGACCGGCGGATGCAACCATCGGCAAACTTCAATAGAAAGACAAGAGCGGACGCACAAGCCAAGAATGAGTGCCGACAACGGAAAGTCGCAAATATGGCTTCAGTCGATATTCGAAACGTACGAAAATCTTTCGGCACCACGGAAGTTTTGCATGGCATCGACGTTTCGGTCCCAGATCAATCGTTCACCGTCCTGGTCGGACCGTCGGGATGCGGAAAGTCGACACTTTTGCGCATGATTGCCGGGCTCGAGGAAATCTCTTCAGGCGATATCGAAATTGGCGGACGCGTCGTAAATAAGATGCCGCCAAAACAGCGCGATATTGCCATGGTTTTTCAAAACTATGCGCTTTATCCGCACATGAAAGTCTTCGACAACATGGCTTTTAGCCTGAAGCTTGCGAAAGTTGCGCCCGACCTCATCAACCGTAAGGTCAGCGAGGCTGCGGAGGTGCTCAATCTGACCGAGTATCTGGATCGCTATCCACGGCAATTGTCGGGCGGTCAGCGCCAGCGGGTCGCCATGGGTCGGGCGATCGTACGCGATCCGCAGGTCTTTTTGTTCGACGAGCCGCTGTCCAATCTCGACGCCAAACTGCGCGTTCAGATGCGTACGGAAATCAAAGAGCTGCACCAGCGACTGAGCTCGACTTCGATCTACGTAACCCATGATCAGATTGAAGCCATGACCATGGCCGATCAAATCGTCGTCATGCGCGACGGTATCATCGAGCAAATCGGGGCGCCGCTCGAACTCTACGACCGTCCGCACAATACATTCGTCGCCGGGTTTATTGGTTCGCCCGCAATGAACATCATCCAAGGTCGCATGCGACTGGAGGATGGGAAGGCGTCGTTTCAGGTCAACGACGAGATCGAAATGCCGCTTGACGAGGCGAGGGGCGTGGCCAATGGGGCCGATGTTCTCCTCGGCGTACGCCCGGAGCATTGGACGTTCACCAATGGGCAAGCCGGAGTGCCGCTCGATGTTTCAGTGGTCGAGCCCACGGGGGCTGATACCCTGGTGGTCTGCAAGCTCGATGGTCATGAAGTTCTTGCGTCCTTCAAGGAGCGCTATGAATTCGCGCCCGGCGAGCGCATTCGTCTAACGCCGAGCCCGGGGAACATTCACTTGTTCGACGCAGCGACTCGGGAGCGTCTCTAAGGAAGTAAGAACCGTCCGGACAAGGCCGGCCTCAGGTACGAAACGTGGATAATAATACCGCCAGAAACTGCGGAGATGTATAAGGAGGAAACAATGTTGAAATCGACAAGACGTGACTTTGTGAAAGGTGCTTCGAGCTTGGCGCTCGGTGCCGCATTTGCCTCGCCTGCGCTTATTGAGGCAGCCCGTGCCTGGGCCGCGGAGAGTCCTTGGAAGCCGGAAGATGGCGCCAAATTGCGGATGCTGCGCTGGAAGAGGTTCGTGCAATCCGAGGGGGAAGCGTTTCAGGCTTCGCTCGATGCCTTCACCAAGGCAACCGGCGTAGAAATTCGCCTCGATTCAGAGGGCTTTGAAGATTTGCGTCCCAAGGCGGCCGTTGCGGCAAACATCGGGTCAGGGCCAGACGTCATCTGGGGTATCCATGCCGATGCCCATTTGTATCCCGACGCGATGCTCGATATCACAGATGTTTGCGATCATCTCGGCGGTAAATATGGTGGCTGGTATCCGATTGCGGAACATTACGGCAAAGGGCGCGATGGCAAGTGGATAAATTTGCCAATCACGATCTCCGGGAATTTGATAAATTATCGCAAATCGATGGTGCAAAAAGCCGGTTTCGACAAGATTCCCGACAATACCGCGGACTTCCTAAAACTCTTCCAGAACCTCAAAAAGAACGGCAGCCCTGGTGGATTTGCGCTCGGCAACGCCTCGGGCGACGGCAATTGCTGGACCCACTGGATTTTGTGGAGCCACGGCGGCAGAGTGGTTGATGAAAACGACAACGTGGTCGTAAATTCACCCGAGACGGTTGCTGGGCTCGAATACGTCAAGGAGTTGGGAGAAAATTTTGTCCAGGGTACGGCATCCTGGCTCGACGGCCACAACAACAAGGCCTTTTTGCAGGGTGCCTGCTCGGTCACCAACAATGGCATTTCGATTTATGCCGCCGCGGTGCGCGAAGGCATGAAGGATGTCGCCGAGGATATGGACCACGCCTTCTATCCTGTCGGCCCGGTGGGCGAGCCGACCGAATTCCATGTTGCCTTCCCGATGATGCCCTACAAGCACACGAAGTATCCCAACGCGGTGAAAGCACTGCTTGCCTGGCTGATGGAAAAGGAGCAATACGACGCCTTCCTGCAGGGCTCGGTCGGTTATCTGTCGCATTCGCTCAAGGCGTTTCAGGAGCATCCGGTGTGGACCGAGGATCCCAAGCGGACTGTGTTCCGTGACGTGGCGCAGAGATCGCGGTCCTTTGCCCATGCCGGCACGCTCGGCTATGCGGCCTCGACGGTGTTTGCCGACTTCGTTGTCGTCAACATGGTGGCCGAGGTGGCAACCGGCGCCCGGTCACCACAGGACGCGGCCAAACGTGCGCAAAAACGGGCCGAACGCTACTACAAGGTCTAGGCGCGAATGGCGGCGCTGCCCTTGCCGGTGGCGTCGCCAACTCATGGCTAATCGATGCGCGCCAGAACCGGGATCACGTGCATGGCGACAACAACCGAGGCCGAACAGGTCACCCCCGTTGGCGAAGATAGCAGTTGGTACGAGCGGCTGAAGCACAACCGAAACTGGTTGGGCTTCTTGTTCATGGTGCCGGCGGCGGCCATCTTGCTGGTGTTCTTGGCCTATCCATTGGGGCTCGGTGTTTGGCTGGGTTTCACGGATGTCAAGGTCGGTCGTCCGGGTCAGTTCGTCGGCTTCGACAACTACGCCTGGCTCCTCGAAGACGACGTGTTCTGGCTCTCGGTCTTCAACACGTTTCTCTATACGGTGGTTGCCAGCATTTTCAAGTTTGCCATTGGGCTTTGGCTTGCCGTCCTGTTGAACCGGCACATGCCATTCAAATCATTCCTGCGCGCCATCGTCTTGCTTCCGTTTATTGTGCCGACAGTGCTTTCGGCGCTGGCGTTCTGGTGGATCTACGACTCCCAAGATTCGGTGATCAGCTGGACCTTGATCGAGATGGGATTGATCGAACGACCGATTGATTTTCTCGGCGATCCCAACAATGCGCGAGCCTCCGTTATCGTTGCCAACATCTGGCGTGGGATTCCGTTCGTGGCGATCACGCTGCTAGCCGGGCTGCAAACGATATCGCCATCACTCTATGAGGCGGCAACGATCGACGGTGCCAATGAATGGCAGCGCTTTTGGCGCATCACGCTTCCATTGCTTACGCCGATCATCGCCGTCGTCATGACGTTCTCGGTACTCTTTACCTTCACCGATTTCCAGCTCATTTGGGTGATGACGCGAGGTGGGCCGATCAACGCCACCCACCTGATGGCGACGCTCTCGTATCAGCGGGCGATTATAGGTGGTTCGCTCGGTGAGGGCGCGGCAATTGCGACGGCCATGATTCCCTTCCTGTTGGCAGCGATCCTTTTCAGCTATTTCGGATTGCAGCGGCGCAAGTGGCAGCAGGGAGGCGTCGATGACTGAGGCGAGCGTTGGGCGCAAGGCTGCTGGGCGCGAGGGAATGGCCTATCTGGAGTCGATCCCCCGAAACGTGGTCACCGTTTATATTCCATTGGCAATAATCGTCTTCGTGCTGCTATTTCCGTTCTATTGGATGGGAATCACGACATTAAAAACCAATGAGGAGCTGTATGCCTATCGTGGACTGAAGGCACTTTGGGTCTACGAGCCGACCTTTGAAAATATTCGCCACTTGCTGTTCGAGACCGACTATCCGCGTTGGGTCTGGAACACGATGTTCGTGACTGTGACAGCCACATTCCTTTCGCTGTTTTGTGCGGTGTGTGCCGCCTATGGCATCGAGCGATTGCGCTACAAGGGCGCGCGCACAATCGGAATGTTGATTTTCTTGGCCTACCTGGTTCCGCCCAGCATCCTTTTTATCCCGCTGTCGATCATGGTATTCAAGCTCGGGATATTCGATTCCAACTGGGCGTTGATTCTTACATACCCGACGATCCTCATTCCGTTCTGCACATGGCTGTTGATGGGTTATTTTCGCTCCATACCCTATGAACTGGAGGAATGCGCACTGATCGACGGCGCGACACGGCTGCAGATCCTGACCAAGATCATCTTGCCACTCTCGGTGCCCGGCCTAATCTCGGCGGGTATTTTTGCCTTCACCTTGTCGTGGAATGAGTTTATCTACGCGCTCACCTTCATCTCGTCGGCGGAGAAGAAGACCGTACCCGTCGGTGCGGTGACGGAACTCATTACGTTCGACGTTTATAATTGGGGTGGGTTGATGGCGGGGGCGTTGCTCGGTTCCCTGCCAGTGGCAATCCTCTATTCGTTCTTTGTCGAGCACTACGTATCGTCGATGACCGGTGCCGTAAAGGAATAGGGCGAGCGTGTTTGCCTTGTCGGACCCTGCGGGTGCATCATTCCAGGCGGTGGTTCAATTTGTCGTGCCTCCGAACCGCCGCCATTTATGAAAAGGAGATGCAATGGGACGACTTGAGGGCAAGCGCATATTTCTCACCGCGACCGGTCAGGGCATCGGGCGGGCGACGGCCCTTGCCTTTGCGCACGAGGGCGCGGTGGTCATTGCGACCGACGTGAACGCGGGCTTTCTTGCGGAACTCAAGGGCGAGGCGCCTGGCGTTGAAACCCGCGTCTTGGACGCCAGGGACACCGATGCGATTTTCAAAATCGCAGCCGAGATCGGTTCGGTCGATGTGCTCTTTAACGGTGCGGGATTTGTCCACCACGGCACGGCATTGGATTGCACCGAGGAGGACTGGGATTTCAGCTTCGACCTCAACGTCAAATCCATGTGGCGCACAATCAATGCCTTTCTACCCGCAATGATCGCCAACGGCGGTGGCTCCATCGTCAACATGGCGTCGGTTGTCTCGTCAGTGAAGGCGGCGCCAAACCGTTTCGTCTATGCCGCAACCAAGGCGGCGGTCATCGGCCTCACCAAGGCCTTGGCAATGGACTTCGTCAAGCAAGGCATTCGCTGCAATTGCATCTGCCCTGGTACCGTCCAATCACCCTCGCTGGAGGAGCGCATGCACGCGATGCCGGGCAGCTATGACGACAATCGCGCGGCCTTCATTGCCCGCCAGCCCATGGGGCGGATCGCCGAGCCGGACGAGATTGCTGCGCTTGCAGTTTGGCTAGCGTCCGATGAGTCAGCGTTCGTCACCGGTGGTGCCCATATTATCGACGGTGCCATGTCGCTTTGATTGGTCGGCGGCTTGAGTTTGCACAGCGGGTCGGCGGTGCGCTATCTGACCGCGGAGATCGGAGAGGAAAGATCCCATGCATTTGGCTCAACTCGACCACGTCAACGTGCGAACCGCCAATCCTGAGGCGATGATCGAGTGGTATGGCCGCGTGCTCGACTTGAAGCCGGGGGCGCGGCCACCATTCAAGTTCCCCGGCGCGTGGCTTTATGCCGGTGACGTCGCCGCCATACATTTGCTTGAGGTCAATCGCGCGCCCAAGGCTGGCGATCTGAGGTTGGAGCATTTCGCATTCTCAGCAACGGGGCTCACGGAGTTCATTGCCCGACTGGAGCGCGAGGGCGTGGACTACCGCACGCGCAAAGTTCCCGAGTGGGGCATTCTTCAAGTCAACCTCTGGGATCCGGATCGCAATCACATTCATGTGGATTTTTCACCCGAAGAAGCGGTCGAAGCTGGTCTTTGAGATGAGTGAACTGGGGACCCAATTGGTTGGCCCGACGCGTTTTGCTCATGAAATTTGAAGGACGAACCAACCATCCGGAAAGGCCTGCGAACGCAACCAGTCCTTGGTTCGGCTCTTGGCAGGGCGCCGCGCATTCGCATCAAAACTCACAGCAGCACGACAATCAGTTTGATCTCCCGCCCAAAACCCGGTCACTCTTCAGCATTGCCATTCCAAGCCATCAGGCGGGTTCGCAAAGAAGCCGGACCAATGAGTGATACAGCGGCGGCGCGGCCCGCTTTGGATGCCTATCGACGCGGCATGATCCTCGTACTGCTCGGCAGCATTGCATCGTCGTGGCTCGGCCTTGGCGTGCGCATGATGGAGGCGGCGACAGCCTGGCAGATTCTGGCATTTCGGTCGTTTGGCTTGGCCGCATTTCTGTCGCTCTACATTGCTCTGCGTCATCCGGGCCGGTTCGCCGCTGTTTTTCATTGCGCAGGCGCGGCCTCGGTGTTTGGAGGGCTTTCCCTTGCGGCGGCTTTTTCAGGTTCCATTGTGGCGATCCAACAATCCTCGGTGGCGAATGCGATGTTTCTGCTCGCAGCCGCGCCGTTCCTGGTGGCAATACTCGGTCGCCTCATTCTCAAGGAGCCCGTCCGACCGGCGACCTGGATCGCCATGTTCTTTGCATTCATGGGCATCGTTATCATGGTCGTCGAGGGGGTTTCCTTCGGCTTCGTGAGGGGCAACATTGCCGGTGTGGTGGCTGCGTTCGGCTTTGCCTTTTTCGTCATTGCGCTGCGATGGGGGCGGTTGACGGACATGTTGCCGCTCAATGTCTTGGGTGGGGTTTTCGGTACGCTCATCGCTGTCGCGATGTGCATGATCAGCGGCGTGGGTCTCGAGGTTTCGTTGTACGATGCGGGTTTGGGCCTGGCGATGGGTGTGTTTCAGCTCGGCCTGGCGTTGGTTCTCATTACCGCCGGATCGCGGAGTGTACCTGCCGCGGAAACGTCCCTGCTGATGATGGCTGAGGTCGTCTTAGCGCCGCTTTGGGTATGGCTACTGCTCGGCGAGACGGCGGGTTTCTACACGCTGATCGGCGGGGCCATGCTGCTGCTAGCCATAGCTGGTGATGCGATCGCTGGATTGCGGAGCCAGGAGGCCCATATCCGCCAGTGATTGGCTTTTTCGTCATGTCCGTGGCCGATGGAATTTCTCAAGGCGGCCGGCAGTGGCGACACCGAGATTTGATCGGTCGACTACGACTGGACCATGATCTTTTTGATTGGAATCATAGTCTCGTTCTTTTGTCGCTCGCGCCAAACGCGCCTGCGGCGCATGGCTGCGCGGGCGCGGCGTGTTTTTTTGCGCTACCGCTCACGACAAGCGCTCGCTACTTGAGCGCGATGCACCGGGCCGCAGTCGAAGTCTTAGGCACGTCTATTCAAAATCATTGCGCCTGATTGCTCCGTACAAATTTACGACGCGCGATAAAGCCGCTATTGCTCAGACAAGGAGAGTGAATCAATGGCTCGGTTTGTGCGACATATCCTTGGACTTACGAGCGTGCTGGTGGTGCTGACGGGCTTTGCTCCAACCGCAAGCGTGGCCACGGGGCCTCGCGCGGTCTCACTCGAATTGGTCCTCGCGATCGATGCTTCGATAAGCGTGAACGACAGCGAGTTCAATCTGCAGCTGCGCGGCATCGCCGACGCTTTTCGGCGTCGGGAAATCATCGACCTCATCAAGCTGCAGAACAAGGGCGTGGCGGTGACGCTCGTGCAGTGGAGTGGTTGGGCGCAATCGCATCCAAAACCGCCGTGGCGTTTGTTGACCGACAATGCCTCGGTGCTCAGCTTTGCCGACGAGATTGAGAGGATTGAACGCCAGTCGGTGGGGTATCTCACTGGCATCGGCCAGGCCGTCGATTACTCGGCCGATCTCATCGAAACGAACGCCTTTGATGGGCGTGAGCGCAAAATAGACGTTTCGGGCGACGGGCGAAACAATGTGGGACCTGAACCGGCCGTGGCACGAGAACGGGCTCTATTGCAAGGTATTACCATCAACGGCTTGGCCATTCTGACGGATGACGCGGACCTGCACGGCTATTACGAGTCCGAAGTGGTCGGCGGCCCGGCGGCGTTTGTGATCAGTGCGTCAACCTACGATGATTTTGCCCTGGCCATGGCGAAGAAGCTGACGCGTGAGCTGACGATTCTGACGGCGTTCAAGAGCGGGCCTAGGCTCGGCGAGAACTGATCGTGCGAGCCATGAGTGGGTCACGTTTCGAAGTATTGCCTGTCGTGCCGGAGCTCATGTGCTCGGATTTCGACACGAGCCTTGCGTTCTATGTCGACGTGCTCGGATTTCACGTTGCGTCACGCAATGGCGAGGCCAAGCACGCCTTTGTGCAGCTGGATTGTTCACAGCTTATGCTCATGCAATCCAACGAGCGCTGGCACACGGCGGACCTCGAGCACCCCTACGGTCGCGGGGTTTGTCTTCAAATCTTCGTCAACGATGTGCGGGCGCTACACGACAGAGCGGTGCACGCCGGGTGCGAGATTTATCATCCGCTTGAAGAGGTTTGGTACTTTCGTCGCGATCGAGACGACCGCCAGCGCCAGTTTATTGTGCTCGATCCCGACGGTTTCATGCTCATGTTCGCTCAGGTCGTCGGCACCAGGCCGCCATCGCCGACGTAAAAAACCGCGGAAATCTGGTCGCTTCCAGCCTTGTCATCCGATCACGTGCCTCTGACCCAACATCCAGGCGGGCAACACGGCTGGAACATGCTCTAGCAGGCTGTTGAAGAACTCGGTGAGGTCGCGATGCGAGCGAAAATTGAGCGCTGGCAAGGAGCGTTGGCGCACGCTTGGGTTGGCATTTGGGCGGCAAGCGTCACAAAAGAGTGGCGGGCCCCACGTCAAGCCGGTGCGACGCTGCCCAGCGCTCAATTTCGCCGCATCCCTTTGGGACCTAAGTTTTTTCGCCCCGGCCGTCGTCGCGTCGCTGGCCCGATGCACCCG
>JAUVMS010000383.1 GCA_030600135.1 Hyphomicrobiales bacterium
TAATTTCAAGGAGTTGGACTCCGTATTCAGTTCTGAGGTAAAGTGGCCAACACCGAGACTTTACAACCTGTACAGCGACCCGAAAGAACATTTTAACGTTCTGTTCCCCAATACCTGGGTTTCAAAGGCAGCTTCCCGCCATTTGACCGAGCACCTTAAGTCACTGAAGGAATATCCACCAATCAAGCCCGGAGCCCCGGATCCGTACGAGCCACCCAAGTGATGGCGAATTTCGTTCTGCCGATAGTGACTTCAAGCGGTTCGGCGGAGGATTGGCAGGGCGAGGATCACCGACGCAGTGAGAACGAGCTTGTGAGATAGATCGAATGTTTGGAGCACGTGTGCGAACTGCCCACGAGCAGTTCTCGTCACCGTAACTACGGTAATTCTTCTAAAATACGCGATGTAGCTTTGGTCCCCTTGGGGTCAACTCCCGCCGCTCCGCGAAATCGCTGTAACCCTCCACACACCACCCCCGCCCCTACGCCCCCGCCGCCTTGCGCATAAAAGTGACGGGCACGTCGATGCCGCCGCCGAGGGGGCGGACGCCGTGCGAGGTGATGGCGTAGCCGAGCGTTGCAAAGAACGGCACGGCGTTGACGCTGGCGCGGGCGCTGAAGTCGGTGAAGCCGGCCGAGCGGGCGCGGGCTTCGGCGTCTTGCACGAGCGTGCGAGCGATGCCAGTGCCGACGAACATCGGATGAACAAAGATGTCCGTGATGCGGGCGGTGGTGCCGCAATCGCTTGCCGGGTTCCAACCGGCGGTACCAACGAGAATGTGATCGAGCCAGGCGCCCTGGAGGTCGTTGGCGAGCAGTTGGCGAGTGTAGTCGGGGGCGCGGACGAATTGCGTGAAGGCGGCAATCTGCTCGTCGCTGTGATGGCCGGTTGTCAGAATGCGGTAGGCCAGGGAGTGGAGATGGCGAACTTCGGCGTAGTCGTCGATTTCGATCGCGCGAAATTCCAACAGCTCGACGACGCGACGTTCCTCCAATCCGAGCATCTCCCCCACCACCACATCTAACTATTGGCGCCGGTGTGACCACTTATCTCTGCGTGATCTGTCAGACCGCCTATGGTCCATCCTCATAGCGTGGGTTGGCTCACGATCGCAAGCCGAGAGGGCAACAGCTCAGCAAAAGTGATCGGTGCCGGGGTGTGTCAGGGCGCAGTCAGATTGCGCCAAGGGTCGTCCGTCACCGGTCCACAGTGGGCCAGGTGTGAGACCAACCCGGTGGTGACGGGCTCTGTACCCGCTTGGTGCGACGCGGCTGTTGGCGTTCGGGCGCGCGCGTGGCGCGGTTGTCGATAGGTGCTGGTTGTGCCGCGGCGACGCCTGCTTGGCCGTCGTGTAAGGGGCCCTCGGCGTCGCTGGTTTGCATTTCCGGGTCGAGGGGATCGTAGACCTCTTCCTTGCAAGAGCAGGACTTGATGTACTCCTGGCGATAGCGATAGGCGTTCGGCAAGCCGGCATAGGGGGCACCTTGCAGAGAGATCATCTGTTCGGACTCGCCGCCAGGGTTGCGATAGACATAGAGCGAGGCCGGCGCGGCGCATCGCGATTGGCAAGCGTCACTGTCGCGGCCGAACCGGCTTGGCAGTGTTTGATAGCTGATGGGGAAGTAGTAGCCATCGCAGCGCCGTACGCACATTGTGCGATAGGTGGCATCGGCCCTGATGCCTGTCTCGGGCTCCATCCTTCGCGGCGCGTTGTCGTAGTAGGTGTCGTACTCGTTGTCGCCACCGAAAAACGCGCTGAACGGGTTCCAGGATTTTTGGCGACGGCGCGCCTGGCGTTTGTAGACCCCGCCACACCCGTTTTGGGCAAGCGCGTTGATGAGCTCCTGGCGGCGACGGTTGCCGCTGGCACGGTTTCGCAGTCCGTCAATATCGCGCTTGATGATGGCCAGTCGGCGCCCCGTCTGCTGAATTTCATTGTGGAGGCGCAAACACTTGCGGGTGCGACGCAGCGTCTTGCTGAACAGGAACTGCTCATAGCAGTTGGATCGGTCGGCCTTGCGCTGGGCCCGTTGATAGACGCCTTCGAGCTTGCGTTGCTCGGCGTAAAGTCTGGGCAGCACACTTTGAGCCTGGCCGCGGCCCTGGTTGACGAGCGCGCGCTCGAGCTGAATGCAACGTTGCTCGCGGGCCGAGAGCTGGCGTGTCGGTTGACCGTCATCATAGCCAGGCGCTGGATAGCCGGCCTGGGGTGCGGGCTGGCCGGCCGCCGGATAGCCCGGCTGCGGCGGCGGTTCGGTCTGGCCCAGTATCGACAGCGGATAGCCGCCCGCGAGCACGAAAAGCGACGCGGCAGTGGCGCAGCGCAGCGCACGGCGTCGTCGTCGGATCAGATCCAATAGCTTTTGTGCTGCAGTCATCGTATCTGGTCGAACCGGGCAAAGATGGCCGAATCTAATTGTCGCCTATACCGGCAACGCTTTATAGCGAGTTTGGGGCACGATTGAGGGCAGGATGAGGAGTGTTCCAACGATTTTCTCACAGGACTGACGAGATAGCCTGATTCGGGTGCCACCTGAGTTGCCTCTTGGCGGCGCTGCGGTTGGCGTCGCGAATGTCCATTGAGCAGGCTTGGTAGTTGTGCTCAGATCGCCAGATAGTGAGCATGGAGGCATTGCCATGACGCCCGAGGCAGTGAACGAAGCCGTGGCGCTGTTTCGCAACGCGCGCCAAGACGTTAGCATCCTGGACGGCTTGCCCGAAAGCTGTCGGCCGGCGACGCTCGATGACGCCTATCGCATTCAAAAGGCCTTTGTTACGGATTGGCATGACGACGTTGTCGGTTGGAAGGTTGGCGCAACCAACCAGGCGGCACTTGCGCTGTTCGGCATGGATGAGCCGTTTCTCGGTCCGATTTTCGGGGGAACGCTGTTTCGATCGCCGGTGGAGCTGCGAAAGGAAAACTTTCAGCACTATTGCCTGGAGTCGGAGTTCGCCTTCCGCATGAAAAGGACGCTGCCGGCCCGTGCGGCGCCCTACAGCCATGGCGAGTTGCTCGACGCGGTGTCCGACGTGATTCCGGTGTTCGAACTCATATGTCCGCGGTTTTCCGGTATTCCGAAGGGCGACGGGTCTTGTGCGATCGCTGATTGCGGCCTCGGCGGTGGGTTGGTCCTCGGTGGGGCTGTGCAAGACTTTTCGGGGCTCGATCTGGCGGGCCATCAGGTGAGCTTTTCGGCTGATGGCGAGCAGGTTGCAAGCGGCACCGGCGCGCTGGTCATGGGACACCCGCTCAATGCGCTCGCGTGGACGGTATCCAAGCTCGGTGCCATTGGTCTGTCGCTCGAAGCGGGGCAGATCGTGACGACGGGGACGTGTACCGGCGTCAATTTCGTCAAGGCCGGGCAGCACGCGGTGGCCGATTTTGGCGGTCTCGGCAAAGTCGAGGCACAGTTTGTCTAAAGTCATGGGAGGGAGCCATGGATCGCAATGCGTGCGCTGAAGCGGCCCAATTGATTGCCAAAGCCCGTCGGGAAAAGGCCTTGCTCAAGGCCCTGCCGGATAGCTGCCTGCCCAAAACGCTGGAGGAGGGGTACGCGATCCAGCATGCCTTCCTAGCCGATTGGGATTCCCCGACGGCCGGTTGGAAGTGTGCCGCAACGGCAGCGGACGTCCAGGAGGCCTACAGCATTTCCGCACCGTTCTATGGTCGGTTGTTTGCACCGACGGTCTACGACAGTCCGGCGCGGCCGGCGGCGGGGGACTTTGGCCACCTTTGTATCGAGACCGAGTTTGCATTTCGCTTTTCCGCCAGCCTGCCGCCACGCGAGGCGACCTATGGCCGTGAGGAAATCGCCGATGCCATTGGTGAACTTATCCCGGCATTCGAGATCATTAGTCCGCGCTTCGACAGCCTTTTGATCGGCGACGTGCCGACGTGCGCGGCGGACTGTGCAATCAATGGCGGGGCCGTGCTCGGCACGCCATGCACCGAGTGGCGCGAGCTCGATCTCGCGAGCCATGAGGTCACGTTCCTGGTCAACGGCGAGGTCCGCGGCGAGGGGA
>JAUVMS010000012.1 GCA_030600135.1 Hyphomicrobiales bacterium
ACCCACGCAGCAATATGCGGCGGCGTAAGCCCCGAGAGCCCAATTTGCCGTGACATTTCAAGCAAAATGAAGAATCCAAAGCCCGCCACCAATCCGATGACGACCATAATCTGGATCCGGCCAAACCGAAATGCCCTCAAAGACACAGTTGCCCCCAAAAGAACCATGACTGCGAGCAGGAATGGGCGCGCGAGAAGCAGCTCGTACTGCACCTTGTAACGGGTCGACGGCAGGCCTGCGCGCTCGGAAAATTCGATGTGGTCCGGAAGCTCCCAGAACGAGATCGAAATGACCGAGCCGAGAGCATTACTCACCTGGGCTGGCGTCAGGTGTGTGGCAACGGCATAAGTCTTATAAAATTCAGCCTGATAACTCTCTCTGGCGTTGCTGGGGCGGCTGACCCAAGCATCGCTCAACAGCCAATGGCGGTTGCGTAGCACGGCCTTGGTGGCAGCGACGCGTTCGACAAACTTGTGGTTGCGATCAAACTGAATAATGGTGACGCCGGCGAGCGTCAAACCTTGGTTCGCCACAGATTTGGCGTTGATGATCGATGGACCGTCAATGCCGTCCTGGCGCAGCCAAGACCCGGCCTTGGTCTTAAGAAGGGACTGCGTTCGATTGAAAGCTTCGGCGCGGATCTGTTCGGCGTGGGCGCGGGCATTGGCGGCAAGCGGGTTGTAGACCGTTACGGCCAACACGCCAAACAAGAGGGCGATAAGCAGACCAGGCATCATGAACTGCCAAACCGACATGCCCGAAGCGCGGATGATGATGAGTTCTGACGAGCGACTGAGCGTCAGGAATGCGGCTATGGTCCCGACGAGAACCGCAAACGGCAATGTGAGTTCGGCATAGGCTGGCAATCGAAGCAAGCCGAGCCAGATCAGGGTCCCCATCGAGGCGCCGCCGAATTTACCGGATTGGCGTAGCAACTCTATGAAATCGACGAGAAAAATCAACGACGTGCACAGCAGGAACGCGCCCGTGATCGTGGTTAGGAAACGGACTGCGATGTAGCGCGCCAAAGTGCGGGATGCCATCACGCGGAAGTATCCTTTCGCGCGAGTGCACTGTCAGCTCCGATGAGGCGCATTGCTCTCTGGATGAAGGTTTCGAACCACGTCTCCATGGTTTCACTCATGCGCGAGCGCTTCTTCGGTCGCATCTTGGCGGTGGCGATCGCGGCAGCGAAAACAATCCCGGCGATGGGAATGCCGTAAACCAACCAAATGGCCCAGGTGTGCAGGGCTAGCAGGTTTGTGGCGGCAAGTCCTGCCATGCGGATGCCTGAGGCTGCAACAAATGCGGTCATGATCGTGCGGACGCGGCCCTGCCGCGTGGTCTGCGCCAAGCCGAGTTGAGACAGCGCCACGAGGACAAAAACAATGGGATAGAGGGCGCTCGCAAAGCGTTCGTGAATTTCGGAGCGGAACTTACCAGGCTGGCCAATGTAGAGACGATCATTTGGGTCAGGATTGAGCAACTCACCCAGGTAGCGGGCTCGGATCTTCAGCGGGCGCTGCTTGTCCTTTGGGCCGAATTGCTCCAAGTCGATGGCATACTGGCTAAAGGCAATAATTTGGGCGGCGTCGGCGTCGGCGGGGCGCCTGATGATATGGCCGTCTTTCATGATCAGATAGGCTTCATTGCCTTGCTTATAGATTTCTCCGCGCTCAGCGAGATAGGTGGTCGAAATCGTCTTGTCGCGATCGTCCTGCATGACGAGACCACGCAATTCGCCCTGGAATGTGCGATCTCGAATATGAAACGTGAGTTGATTTTCCGGACTGGAAAACTGACCTGGTTGAAGCACTTGCGAAATCAGGTCAGTTCTGACCTTGACGATGTAGTGCTGAAGTATTCGGGTGCTCCATGGCAGGACGTAGAGATTCGCAAGCAAGAGCAGGATCATAACGATCGCGCCTAGCGCCAAGAACGGGCGGGCGAAACGCCAAACGGTGGCGCCCGATGCGGTCATGACAATCAATTCGCTGTCGCCATTGGCTTTGTTCAGGGTATGGATGGCCGTGATGAGCAAAGCGACCGGCGCAATGATCGCTATGAGGTTGGGAAGCGCCAATAGCGTCATTTTGAGGAAGGTCCAGGTGGTCTGGCCTTGTGATGTCAAGAGCGTGAGCTGCTTGAGCGCCGTTGCGATCCACACAACGCCTGTAAGGGACAGGAGAATGAGCAGCAACGCCCCGCCTGCTTGGCGAAACAGGTATCGGCTATACAGATCCATAGCGCTCTAAGCGGTACCGCCCCCGGTCTACGTGCTCAGTGCGGCCTTGCTCAAGCCAACTGGCCTGCCCCCAAGCGAACTATGATCCTTGATGACATGTGATCTTGGCCGAAATTCGATCAATTGCGCCGGTCGTAACCCGCGATTCACCAACCGAAACTAATCTCTACTGTGAGAACCAGGTGGTGGGCTACAACCGTAGCAGTTGGCAATCGACGGAACTATGATCAATGGTTGCACAGCGCGCGCATTGCACTCACCTATAGATTAATCCGATTCCAGGCAAATAGTATGACAAATCTGCCCAACGTCACATTTGAACCTGCCGACTCATCGCTCGAAGGCACAGTGGTCGTGCTTGCCGAGGAAAAGTTCGTCTTGCCGAACCGAGCGGCGCAGTTGAACAGACAGAGCAGGGGGCAAATCAAGCGAGCGGCAGGTATTGCCGATTTCAAGGGTGAGTCCGGGCGATGTCTCGATTTGCTGGCGCCCAACGCTGCTAAGATTGACCGGTTGCTGATTGTTGGCGTTGGCGAGGCGCGCCGGCTCGATCATGATGGTTGGGTCCTTCTGGGTGGACGTGCCTACGCGGAATTGGCAGCGCGCAAGATCGACGTAGCCAGTATTGTTCTTGAATTGAAAAACCGGCGGGTGGACAGCAAGTCGGTGGCAGCATTCGGCCTCGGTATGCTGCTCAGAAGCTATCGCTACACCAAATTCAAAAAGCCCAACGATCGGCGACCGAACAAAAATGCCGTACGTCCGGCGTCGATCCGTATTGTGTGCCGAACGCATCGCGCGGCAGGTAAAGCGTTTGCCGCTGAGCATGGGCTCGCTGACGGCGTGTTCTTGGCGCGCGATCTGGTGAACGAGCCAGCCAACACCTTGGGGCCGGCTGAATTTGCGGAACGTGCCTGCGAGTTGGAAAAGCTGGGCGTTGTCTGTGAATCACTTGACGAGGCCGCGCTCGAGGACATCGGCATGGGCGCGCTCCTGGCCGTGGGTCAAGGCAGTGCCAGGCCGTCGCGTGTGGTGGTGATGCGCTGGACGGGAACCGGGCGCAAGCGAGTGCGACCGTTGGCTTTTATTGGCAAGGGCGTCGTCTTCGACACCGGCGGTATTTCATTGAAACCGGCCAAGGGCATGGAGGACATGAAGGGCGACATGGGCGGCGCGGCGGCAGTTGTCGGGCTGATGCATGCGCTCGCAGTTAGACGGGTCCCAATCAACGCCGTTGGTGTGATCGGACTGGTTGAGAAGATGCCGAGCGCCAATGCCCAGCGTCCCGGCGACATCGTGACGTCGCTCTCGGGGCAGACGGTGGAAGTTCTCAATACCGATGCCGAGGGACGGCTCGTGTTGGCTGATCTGCTTTGGTACACGCAAGATCGGTTCAAACCAAAAATGATGATCAATCTGGCGACGCTGACCGGCGCAATCATGGTGGCGCTTGGCCAGGAGTATGCTGGGTTGTTTTCCAACGATGACAAGTTGGCGGATCGCTTGGCCAAAGCGGGCCACGATACTGGCGAGAAGGTTTGGCGAATGCCGCTTGACCCAGCCTACGATAAGGAAATCGATTCCAAGATTGCCGACATTCGCAATATTGGTGCGCGGTGGGGGGGAGCGATCACCGCCGCTCAATTTCTGCAGCGATTTGTCCGCGACGTGCCGTGGGCCCACCTCGATGTTGCCGGGACAGCCTTTGCATCAAAGAGATCAGACATCAATGAAAGCTGGGCATCGGGTTTCGGCGTCAGGTTGCTCGATCGGCTTGTGGCAGAGCACTACCAGGACTGAGTAAGGCTCCAGCGCTGGCCGAGGTCCACCGCCGTGGCAAGGGAGCGTTTGGAGCATCAGGAAGTTTCCATAATATATCTTATGCGAACAGGCGATCGTTCGTTTTCACTCTTTATTTCAATCAGTTAACGACTGTTAAGACTTGGCGAGGTCGCGCACCAGGCATTCAAATGCTGCGCGTGGTAAGAACGGCGCAGCATCGCCAGCAACGAGCCATTACATGTCTGACTATCAAAACAAGAATTTACAATCCGACGCGCCCAAAACCATCGACGATCTCCTGGAGATCATGGCCGCATTGCGCGCACCCGTCACGGGATGTCCGTGGGATCTCGAGCAAAATTTTCAAACAATCGCCCCCTACACGATTGAGGAAGCCTACGAGGTGGCAGACGCCATTGCCCGCGACGATCTGGTGGATTTGAACGAGGAGCTTGGCGATTTGCTTCTTCAGGTGGTCTACCACGCGCAAATGGCCGAGGAAGTGGGTGCGTTTGATTTTTCCGACGTTGTCACTGGGATTTCTCGCAAGATGGTGCGACGGCACCCGCACGTCTTTGGCGATGAGGACGCACGGGCTGCCGTTGACGGCAAGGGCTTGTGGGAACGGGTCAAGGCAGAAGAACGGCGAGACAAAAAGCGGCTCAAGGGTGCGAAATCCCCTTGTGACGGTTTGGCGAGTGCGCGTCTTCTGGATGACGTTCCCCTCGCCCTGCCGGCATTGACGCGGGCGCTCAAGCTGCAAGACAAGGCGGCGAAGGTGGGGTTCGACTGGCCGAGCCTCGCGCCGGTGCTCGACAAGGTGCGTGAGGAATTTACTGAGCTGGAGGATGCAATCGCATCCACATCGGCAGATGCGATAGAGGATGAGTTGGGAGATGTGCTCTTCGTACTCGCCAATATTGCGCGCCACGCACGGGTGGATCCGGAGGCGGCTTTGCGGCGCACCAATGAAAAGTTTGTCAGGCGGTGGCAACGGATCGAAGAGTTGCTGGCGGCAGATGAGCGGAAGACTGAGGACTGCGGTCTCGAGGAACTCGACCGGCTATGGAACGTGGCCAAACGCGAAGAGCGTACAGAGCCAATTCATGACATCGCCAAGTCGCAAGATGATTGAGCGGCCCTGCCCTGCCCGTTTTTCCTAATCTGCGCTGTCTTGCGCCAAGACCTTACTGTCCCATTGGTCTTGCGAAATACGCGCCAGGAGTTGATCGCTCTTGTCGGTTGGAATGCGGATCTGGAGATTGGTTCGCCCGGTGGCATCGGTCTGCCTCTCGACCACCTCGGCATTTTCATGAATCCAATGGGATAGAGCGCCGGACTGAGGTGCCAGCTCAATGCTAAGTGACAAGCATTCCGTCGCCAGCGCGGCGTCGATCGACGTTGTAAGGCTTGCCAATCCCTCCCCGCTCTTGGCCGATATCATGACTGGTTCGCACGCCAAACGTTGGGCGGTGTTCCAGTCGCGCTCACGGGTTTCTTGATCGAGCAGATCAATTTTGTTCCACACTTCGATAATCCGTGTCGCCGATGCTGCGAGGTCAATACCAAGCTCGGCAAGCACGGCATCGACATCTGCCCGCTGGGCATCGGTGTCGGGGTGGGCGATGTCGCGGACATGGAGAATGAGGTCTGCTTCGACAACCTCTTCCAAAGTGGCGCGGAATGCAGCGATGAGTGTTGTCGGGAGATCGGAGATAAATCCGACAGTGTCGGATACGATTGCCCGACGCCCAGCCACGAGTTGTATCTCCCGCATGGTCGGATCCAAGGTGGCAAAAAGCTGATCGCGCGCGACAACGTCTCCTTCTGTCAAGCGATTGAAAAGTGTCGACTTTCCAGCGTTCGTATAGCCAACTAGCGCGACCACGGGATAAGGCACGCGCGCGCGACCGCTGCGGTGTAGCCCGCGGGTCCGCTTCACTGTTTCCAGCTCTTTCTGGATGGTGGCGATGCGTTGTAGGATCAAGCGACGATCGGCTTCGATTTGGGTCTCACCCGGCCCGCCCATGAAGCCGAAGCCACCTCTTTGGCGCTCGAGATGGGTCCAAGAACGTACCAGTCGGCTGCGTTGATAGTTTAAGTGCGCCAGCTCGACCTGCAGACGTCCTTCCTTGGTGCGTGCGCGGCGGCCAAAAATCTCAAGGATCAAACCGGTGCGATCCAATACCTTGACCTTCCAAACGCGCTCTAAATTGCGTTGCTGGACAGGAGACAGGACGTGATCGAGCACCACGAGCTCGACATCATCGGCGCGCAGGAAACCGCTCAATTCCTCCAACTTGCCCTTGCCAATTAGTGTTGCCGGACGCGGCATGGAAAGGGTGAATGCGCCACTGGTTCTGACGTCGAGATCGATCGCCGCAGCGAGGCCCAAAACCTCGTCGAGGCGGGCCCCTGGCAGGCGATGCTTTGACTGCTCGGGGCGACCCTTGGTGCTGCGGTTCGTCAAGACAGGCACAAAGACGGCCGCCTTGGTGCCTCGCCGAACATCGGGAGCTTGTTCGTCAATTGGCGGCTCGCTCGCGCCAGCTTTTGACGCGGTCGAGCGGCGAAGCCTTTTTTTTCCGAGTGGTTCCAACTATTCCGTTTGGTTTTCGGCCGGATCTGAGTCCAGCAAATGCACTGGTTGGCCCGGCATGATTGTCGAAATCGCGTGCTTGTAGACGAGTTGGGAATGGCCGTCCCGCCTAAGTAGCACGCAGAAATTGTCGAACCATGTGACCACACCTTGCAGCTTGACGCCATTGACGAGAAATATGGTCAGTGGAGTCTTGTTTTTGCGAACGTGATTTAGAAAAGTGTCTTGAAGACTTTGCGCTCGATCCGATGCCATCGTTTTTCCATTTTTGTTAGCGGCTGCGCATGCAGACCGGGGTCATCCTAATTGGCCCATGGACCAGTTTCCAAGGACAGTAAGCCTACCAACTTGATTGCTACCTCAATCCGCCCTTACTTTGATCTGGCCTAGGCCGATCACACGATATGATATGGCGAATCCGGGAGGGTGGACAAGGCTCCTCTGAAATCTTGTGTCTAAAGCAAGCAACTAATACAATTCGCACAAGATTGAAGAGGTATGATTATTCCAGGCACCTACTAGTTTGTTGGTTTCTTCTCAGATGCTTAGAGCGTAGCAGAATGTAAAGCAAAGGGTTCACGTCGTCGTGTTCTATGATCGCCAATAGGACAAGTTCAAAAATGCCAGAAGAGCCAAAACTTCGAATCGGCCGAACACCATGCCCAAGGTCAATGCCAATTGAGCACCAGGTTCGAGGGCAGCATAGGACGGACTGAGGGCCAGTTCCGGCGCCGCTGCGAGTTCATAGGCCGGCCCGATGTTGCCTATGGCGCTCACCGCCGCAAGTAATGCAGCCGGCAGTGTCAGGCCTGTCGCCGCGAGATACAAAGTCAGTGCCGTGGCGACAACGACCGCCACCGCAAAGTTTGCCCATATCGCGCCAATCCGATCGCGCAGCGAACGCTCTTCGTCGCCGGCGCCCGACAACACGCTGTGCGGATAAATCAGATGATGTAGTTCGCGACCACAATGACGAATCATTGCCCCGACACGTTGAAACTTCAGCCCGCCAGCGGTCGAAAACCGCCCGGCACCAATGAAGCACAATGTCAACAAGACGAAATATGAGATCGGCTCGGTAGCGCGCTCGCTGACTGCAAATCCAGTTGTCGTGACGAATGATGCCGCAGTCGTCACGGCCAACGCAAGACTGCGCAGTGTCGTGGCCAATTCGCGCCCGGGGGCACTTGCAAGGAGCTCGTTGACTATGAAGCCGGCCAAAATGGCAATTGCAAGCGCGATCCAGAACGGCTCTCGATTTTCGAAAACGTGGGACCAGTTCAGCGTCAAGAGTGCTCGCAACCAAAGCAAGCTAATGGCGCCAGCAAACATCGTGAGCGATAGAACCAGTTCGGCAGCCGGCGCACCGTATAGTTCGATGGTGCCATCGCGCGGCATGAAGCCGCCGGTTGAGACGGCTGAGAACGCGAGGCTGGTGGCGTCGAAACTCGGAATTCCGGCGATGAGGAGACCGATAAGACAAAGGCCCGTCAGCGCAAGGTAGAGCGGGATTATGGTACCGAATGTTGCGCGGGGCAGCCAACCTTGGGCGCGAGCGGCATGACCTGACTGTATGTAGCCAAGTCCAGCCGGTTCATCGCTCGCGGTCGGTGCGATGATTATGGCAATCCCCAAAATCGTACCGAGCCCGCCGATCCATTGGAGCAATGCGCGCCATATGATCAGGGCCTTGGGAACCTCGCCCAATTCGCGGAACACTGTCGCGCCGGTTGTCGTCAGCGCACTCACGGCCTCGAAATATGCTGGGATGGGCGCGCTCAACGCACCAGAGAGCCAAAGCGGCGCGGCGGCGCACATCGGCAATAATAACCAGGCGACGCCCAACAGCATCAAACCATGCCGCCTGAGTTCGACTTTCGCGCGGCTCTTCAAGGCGAGTATCAAGCTGCCACCGACGAACAATGTCGCGACGGCGCTCAGGGCAAATGCCAGCGCTGGAGTGCGCTCGGCCAGACTGGCTGCGACGACAATCGGCACCACCATGCTTATGGCGAGGATGACCAGTAGCCAGCCGATGACGTAAGCAACCGGAATGAGGCGCATGGCTTAGACCGTGCGGATCAAAAATATTCGAAGCTGACGCGAAACATCTGCTCGACCTCGCGGACATGTTCGGCCATGGCAAATAGCACCGCACGGTCCTTGGATCTTATCTCGGTTTCGCCACTCGGCATGATCACTTCTCCATTTCGAATGATCGCACCGAAACGTAGCCCATCGGGAAGCGATAGGGAGCGCAGCGGCTTGCCGACGATTGGCGCGGTGTCGAGCGCTTCGGCTTCAATGACCTCGGCGGCACCGTTTTGGACCGAGTGTACGGCTCGAATTCGCCCTCGTCTAACGTGCTGCAATACCCGCGAAACCGTGGTGGCGCGCGGATTGACGTGCGCATCGATGCCGAGCGAGCGGATAACGTTGGTGTAGCCCAGGCTGTTAATCAGGCACATGCTGCGAGCGCAACCGAGTTGCCGCGCAAGTACGCAGGTCAGGATGTTCACCTGGTCGTTATTGGTGAGCGAGAGAATTGTATCGGCGTGACCGACGTCGGCTTCGCGGAGCAGTTCCTCGTTGAGTGAGTCTCCATGCAGCACAATCGTGCGCGACAGGCGTTCGGCGATATTGACCGCTCGTTTGCGGTCGTGCTCGATAATTTTCGCCCTCACCTGGGGGTAGCGTTGTTCCAATTGCTCAGCGACGTAGAATCCGATGTTGCCGCCACCGGCGATTACCACCCGGCGTGCTCGTTGTTCCTCATGGCCGAAGATCTTCAGCGTTCTCGGCACCTGGTCGGTCTGCGCAACGAAATAGGCGTCGTCACCGACAATGAGTTGGTCGTCGCTGTGGGGCACGAACAGGCGATCGTCTCGCACGACGGCTACGATGGTCGCCGGTAGATCGGGGAATAGCTCGGTCAGCTGCTTCAATGGCGTGTCGACAATGGGGCAATTCTCGTCACAGCTCACCCCGACTACACTGACGAGGCCCTCGCCAAAACTGATGGTCTCGAATGCGCCCGGCTCGTTGAGCCGTCGCAGCACCATTTCACCTACCTCGCGTTCGGGCGAGATGATGACGTCGATGGGCAAATGCTCGCGCGAGAACAGATTGCTCCATGATTGCTGGAGGTAGCTTTGTGCCCTGATGCGGGCGATTTTCATCGGAATGTCAAAGAGAGAATGAGCAACCTGGCATGCAACCATGTTGACTTCGTCGTGCAGCGTCACGGCGATGATCATGTCGGCATCCTTGGCACCGGCTTCTGCCAGAACATCGGGATGAGAGCCGTGACCAAGGAAGCCGCGGGCGTCGAGTATGTCATTGACACGTTGGATGAGCTCAGGGGACGTATCGATGATGGAGACGTCGTTGCCCTCGGCCGCGAGCCGTTCGGCAATGCCCGTGCCAACCTGTCCTGCGCCGCAAATGATCACCTTCATTGCTGATCGAGCCTTTGCGCGCCAACCGGTTTGTTAGAGGGCGCGGTTTGACCCTTTCTGTCGTCAGTTTGGTTAATATTATCTTGCGGTTTCGGCCGCGCGATCTGACGACGTCACCCCTAGTGCTCGTAATTTGCGATGTAGGGCGGAGCGCTCCATGCCAACAAATTCGGCGGTGCGAGAAATGTTCCCGCCGAACCGATTGATCTGTGCCATCAGGTATTCCCGCTCGAAGATTTCGCGCGCATCGCGCAGTGGCAATGACATCAAGTGCTCACTTCCCCCATTGGCAGAAAACGGCACCGAACTGCCAATCTCTTCGGGCAGTAGATCGGCCGTAATAACAGTGTCTGGGCCACCTTCAGAGAGAATCATGAGCCGTTCGACATTGTTGCGCAGTTGGCGGACGTTGCCTGGCCAATCATGGGCTTGCAAAACGGCAATGGCATCGTC
Source organism: Hyphomicrobiales bacterium (assembly GCA_030600135.1). Lineage (GTDB taxonomy): Bacteria > Pseudomonadota > Alphaproteobacteria > Rhizobiales > JAUVMS01 > JAUVMS01. The sequence continues at coordinate 10,538 of JAUVMS010000012.1, forward strand.
GCCGATCTTGCGCGGAGGAAGGCCGGACGCCGCCGTTATCTGCTTGACGAAAAAGCCCACCAATTCCGGTATGTCTTCACGCCGTTCGGCAAGTCCCGGAACCCTTAGAGGTACGACGTTCAGGCGGTGATAGAGATCCCCGCGGAACCGACTTGAAGTCATTTCCTGGTGAAGATCGCGACTGGTCGAGGAAACGATGCGAACATCGACATGAACCTTGGCGCCGCCGCCGACCCGCTGAAAACGTTGCTCGACCAGAACGCGGAGCACCTTGCCCTGGGTCTCGAGCGGCATGTCGGCAACCTCGTCGATGTAAAGCGTGCCGCCATGGGCCGCTTCGAGTGCGCCAACCTTTCTCGGCGTGCCCATGCGATCCTCGGTGCCAAAGAGTTCCAACTCGACATTCTCCGGCGACATTATGGCCGCGTTCAGAACAACAAATGGGCCGGCCTCTCGAGCCGAATGATCGTGCAGTACACGCGCGGCCAACTCCTTGCCGGAACCGGACGGGCCGGTGATCATCACTCGGCTGTTGGTGGGCGCGACCTTCTCGATCGCAACCTTGAGCTGGTTGATCGCACTGGAGCGACCGATCATTTCGGTGCTTTGCGTGCTCCTTTCCTTGAGTTCTTGGACTTCGCGCTTGAGCTGAGAAGTTTCCAACGCCCGCATGGTAACGAGGATCAAACGGTCAGACTTGAACGGTTTTTCGATGTAGTCATAGGCGCCGCGACGAATGGCAGTCACCGCCGTTTCGATGTTGCCGTGACCTGAAATGATCACCACCGGTAGATCGGGGTGAAGTTTCTTGATGGCGGAAAGCACCTCGAGCCCATCGAGGCGACTGCCTTGGAGCCAGATGTCGAGAATGACAAGGGATGGCCGGCGATCCTCGATTGCGCCGAGTGCCTCGTCACTGTCACGCGCAAGACGGGTGCCGTGACCCTCGTCCTCCAATATGCCCGAGACGAGATCTCGAATGTCGGCTTCATCGTCAACAATCAGGATGTCAGACGCCATGGATCGCTCCTCGTCTCAGATACTGGCCGGTGTTTGATTGGACCAGTCGCTCTCTCCAACGCCGTCGCCAGGGTGTTCACTCTCACCTGGCTCAGCGGTTTCCTCAGCAAGCTCATCGCTCAAAAGCGGTATTGTCACTCTGATACAGGCCCCTCGCTTGCCATTGACGGTCGTCGGGGCGTCTTCCAGATAGAGTCGTCCACCGTGCTGTTCGGTTAGCTTTTGAACCACCGCAAGACCGATGCCCGTGCCTTTTGCACGAGTGGTCATGTAGGGCTCGACCAGCCGTCTTCTGTTCTTCTTTGGAAGTCCACAGCCATTGTCTATCACGCGAATATCCACCCAGCCATCGTGCACCGACAGCCGCATTTCAACGTGTCCCTTGTAGTCGGGCGGCGTCTCGTCACTTTCCAGGACTGCGGCAATGGCTTCGGTGGCGTTCTTTTCCAAATTCGTCAAACCTTGAGAGATCAGACGACGATCGCAGTTCACCATAAGACGTTGGTCCGGTGCGTTCACTTCAAAGTGTATGTCGGGGTGCGCCACCTGGATTAGAAAAACCACCTCGCGAGCAATCTCTGTGATGTCGTGGACTTCCATAACCGGATCAGGCATGCGGGCAAAGGACGAAAACTCATCCACCATGCGACCAATGTCACCAACTTGACGGATGATGGTCTCGGTGCAGCGGTCAAAAACTTCGCGGTCGGTGGTGATAGCGTCGCCGTATTTACGACGAAGGCGTTCCGCCGAGAGTTGTATCGGCGTCAAAGGATTTTTGATCTCGTGGGCAATGCGGCGAGCGACGTCGGCCCACGCCGATGTACGCTGAGCCGTGACCAACTCGGTAATGTCGTCAAACGTGATAACGAAGCCGTCATCTTCGTCGCCCGCCTGCTCACGGGTCACCTGGACAGCCAATATGTGTTCGGCGCCGTCGACGGTGATGTGGACCTGGTCCTGATAGCGATCGCGCCGCACCTGAGCCTCCGCGTTGGCAACCAATTCGGCAAGCTCTGGCACCGTTTCAGCTAGCGAATGATCAACCAACTCGGTGCGGCTGTGGCCGAGGAGTTCTTCCGCCGATGGATTGGCAAGCGTTACCTTGCCGTGCTTGTCGAGACCGACAACGCCTGCCGAAACACCCGACAGCACCGCCTCGATGAAGCGTCGGCGCTCTCTCAATTGACTGTTGGTCGTCACCAACTCGTCGCGCTGCAATCGCAGTTGCGAGGTCATTCGGTTGAATGCCGTGGAGAGTTGGCCGAGGTCCCCTTCACCCCGTCGCAATGGCACTTGGACCGTCAGTTCGCCTTCGGAAACCCGTTGCGCCGCGCCGATGAGCCGGCGGATCGGTGCAACCAGGCCGCTGCTAAACCAGAGGCCGATCCAAACCGCGGCGAGCAGCATGGTGAGGGCGATCATAACGTACATCAAGCCGAACGCGATCTGGATGCCGGTGCGACGACGCTCCAACTCGGCATACTCTGCCACACCCTCTTGGGTGCGCCGCAGGTGGCGGATCACCTTGGGCTCGACCAGGCGAGCGACATAGAGATATAGGCCGGGAAAACTCTCGAGTTTTTTGATGGCGGCGACACGATTGCTGCTGCCAGGCTCGATGCTGACAGCATGGCCGGAGGCAGCCTCCTTCATGGCGCCCTTGGGTGGGGCAAGAAATTCCAGGCCGGCCGATTGAGCAGCCGTAGCGACGGGCTTGCCTGTGCCGTCCAATAGGTATGCAAGCGGAATTCCGCGCAGGCCGGCCTGCTGCGACAGGCGCAACTGCTTGACCTCCTGCAGGCTGGAGGCGGCATCGAGGTCGCGTGCCATGGCGAGACTGTCGGTGCGCAATATCTGACCGTGCTCCTGGACATAGGCCTGGGTCACGCCCAACGAGTTCTCAATGATGGTCTTGGTGCGCTTGGAGAACCAATGATCAAGTCCGCGGTCGAGCGAGATCGAGGCAAAGATCGCGAGAACGATCGCCGGCACCACGGCGATAACGCTGAACAGGCCGACGATGCGCGCATGCAGCCGCGAACCGGCGGCCTGTTGTTGGCGAGCGCGCCAGAGCCCGGTGAGCTGCCAGGCGATCACACCAACCATTGCGACAATCAAAATCAGATTGATAAAGAGCGTGGTCAGAACCACCGAATTCGACGGCACAATCGGCGACAGGCCCGTAAGGATGAGGCCGGTGGCAAGGCCTGAAAGCAGCGAAGCGATGACGATGCACAAACCGATGTAGAATGCATGCCGATTTACCGTCGGCTTGCGCGATTCATCCGTGCCAGGGGTTGTCGAGGGCTTTGGCTTGCGGTCGATCATCTTGGTTGTTGCGACTGCTTGCGCCCGTTGAGTTCGAGACACGAGATTGCGTGCTGCGGTGCGCTAAACACGCGAATACCTATACATTTGCGTAACACTGGTGCGTCGCATGGGCCACCTACACCCCCAATTCGCTCAGCCAGTCTTGCTCGAGCCCAATCATTTGCAGCTATGGGAGCACTGCTGTGATATTTTTGTGACAACGAAGTATGGCTTAATGTTGGAGTTGGGCGACGTCAAGTTGCATGTCGCAATTTTGCCAAGCCGTGCACAATCGTTTTGATTCGATGCTGGCACAAATGGGTGGGTTTCAAACGGTGGATTTGATCACCGGTATGTTGAGATCCCGGATCTTTTTGCGCAGCGTGTTGCGGTTGAGCCCGAGCAACTCGGCCGCTCTGATCTGGTTGCCCCGCGTCGCCGTCAAAGCTGCTGTGATGAGAGGGCTTTCAACCTGCCGGAGGACATGCTGGTAGAGCCCGGGTGGCGGCTGACCGTCGGTAAAGCCTGAGAAATAGCGAGCCAGATAGCGCTCGACCGCTTCGGAAAGGTCGGCTGTGTCAATGGCCTCGTCGATGATCGCAACGGCGCCGGCGCTCAATTCTGAATCGACCAGATCCGCGGTGATTGTGTCGTGGGTGTATAGGGCGGCCAGGCGGCGGATCAGATTCTCCAATTCGCGCACGTTGCCGGGCCAGGAATAGGATTTGAGCCGTTCCACGGCCGCGGCCTCGATCTCTCGTTTGGGGAGGCCTTCTTGTGTCGATACCTTCAGGAAGTGGCGGACCAAATCAGGGATGTCTTCCAAGCGCTCTCGTAGCGAAGGCAGTCTGAGGGGCACGACGTTAAGGCGATAATAGAGGTCTTCGCGAAACAGGCCCTGATTGATCTGCTGTTTCAGGTCGCGGTTCGTGGCGGCGACGATGCGGACATCGGTTTTGATCGCGGTTCGCCCGCCGACGGTGGTGTATTCACCTTCCTGAAGTACCCGCAAGAGCCGCGTTTGCGCCTCCATCGGCATGTCGCCGATCTCATCGAGGAAGAGCGTGCCACCTTCGGCTTGCTCAAATCGACCGATGTTGCGTCCTTGGGCACCAGTGAAAGCCCCCTTCTCGTGGCCAAACAGTTCCGATTCGATGAGATCGCGCGGGATTGCCGCCATGTTGATCGCGACAAAGGGGCCGTTCTTGCGCTTGGAAAAGTTGTGGAGCGCTCGCGCAACGAGCTCTTTTCCGGTGCCCGACTCGCCACTGATCATAACCGTCAAATCGATCTGGGTAAGCCGGGCAATGACGCGATAGATTTCCTGCATCGCGGGCGAGCGTCCGACCAGGGGCAGGCTTTCGTCTTCCTCGTCTTCGCGCGGTGATTGGTCGGGTTGTGCCTGCGGTTCGGAAAAGGCGCGGTCAACGACGGTAATCAGCTCATTGAGATCGAAGGGTTTCGGCAGGTACTCATAGGCGCCACGCTCGGCTGCCTTGATGGCGGTCAAGACCGTGTTTTGCGCGCTCATGACAATGATCGGAAGATTTGGTCGCAGGCGCTTGATGCGAGGAATGAGGTCGAATGCGTTCTCGTCGGGCATCACCACATCAGTGATGATCAGCTCGCCATCACCGCGGCTCACCCAACGCCACAGGGTGGCGGCATTGCTGGTGATGCGCGGGGTATATCCGGCCCGCGCAAGGGCCTGGTTGAGGACCGTTCTGATCGCGGTGTCGTCGTCAGCGATTAAGATGCTGCCCTTGCTCATTAATACTGAACCTCACGATCTGGCTCAGGTACGTTGGATTGCATTGGCATCAACATGCGGAATGTCGTTCGACGCTGCTGCGAGTCACACTCGATAATACCTCCGTGATCTCCAATAATCTTGGCGACCAAAGCCAGACCCAAGCCGCCGCCGCGCGGCTTTGATGTCACGAATGGATCAAAGAGGTGCGCGCGTAACTCCTCCGGAATGCCCGGACCGTTGTCCTCAATCGCGATCAGCAGTGGCAGGCTAACGTGGGCACGCGCGCCCGGCAGGGTAAGCCTGACGCCGGGG
>JAUVMS010000135.1 GCA_030600135.1 Hyphomicrobiales bacterium
AATTCTCCGATTGCCCGGGCATTGCCATCTGGCAGCCGCCAATTCCTCCCATTTCCGCCCCACTCGATGACTAGATCACGCTGCAAGAGAAGGTAACGTAGGAGAGGTCTCCGTCATGAGATTTCATCAATTGCTCGCCGGCGCACTGGCGAGTTCGTTTGCATTTATTTCCATGTCCACTTCAGGCGATGCGGCCCAGGTCAAAGTGCGCTCGACCCTCGGCCAGTCCACGATTGTTGCCGGAGAGACCGAGAAGGTCTATTTGCGCATCAGCCTGGAAGGTATTCCATTGCCGACCTCGGAACGGCGGACACCCGTCAATGTGGCGCTCGTCATCGATCGTTCCGGCTCCATGGGCGGGAACAAAATCCAGCAGGCCAAGGAAGCGTCCATCATGGCGCTCAATCGCCTAAGCATCGACGATTTCGCCGCCGTCGTTGCCTATAACCACGAGGTCGACGTCATCGTGCCGGCGACGCGCGTCGCTGGTCACCGCGAGATGGCGGCAGATATTCGCCGCCTTAGATCAAACGGTCGCACCGCGCTCTATGCCGGCACCAAGCAAGGTGTGCGCGAAGTCCGCAAATTCCTCTCGGACAACAAAGTGAATCGCGTAATTTTGCTCTCCGACGGTCTTGCCAATGTCGGCCCGAGCCGGCCGGAGGACCTCGCCGAGCTGGCCCGCGATGTCGTGCGCGAAGGTATTTCCGTCACAACCATCGGTCTCGGCCTCGGCTACAACGAAGATTTGATGGCCAAGCTCGCCTACAACTCCGATGGCAACCACGCCTTTGTCGAGCATCCCGGCGATCTGGTGAAGATTTTCAACAATGAGTTTGGCGATGTTCTCTCCGTCGTTGCCCAGGAGGTCATCATCATCATCGAATGCCGTGACGGTTTTCGTCCTTCACGCGTTCTCGGTCGCGAAGCCGAGATCAATGGGCGTCGCATAAAAATTCGCTTGAACCAGCTCTACGGCGCCCAGGAGAAATACGTCGTCGTCGAGTTGGACGTGCCTAAGGGCGCCAAGATTGGCGATTCCGACGTCGCCGATGTGTCGGTTGGCTATCGCCAGATGGGCACCAGCGCACGCGAGACGGTTCGCTCAGCGGTCAGAGGTCGGTTCACCGCCATGAGCGCCGAGGCCGAGGCCAGTATCGACAAGGACGTCATGACCGCCGTGACGGCGCAGATCGCCAACGAGGTCAACGAGCAGGCCGTGTCCCTGCGCGACAAGGGCGAGATCAAGCAAGCACGCAAGCTGCTCGAGAAAAACGCAGGCTACTTGACCAGTGCGGCTTCGCGCTACGATTCCGACGAGCTACGCGACCTCAGCACCAAGAATCGGCAGGACGCCAAAAGCATGAGCTCAAAGGCGGAGTGGAACAAGACGCGCAAGTCGATGCGTGCCCGTCAGCACGGCCTGAAGACACAACAGAAATACTAGGATCAAGATCCCCTCGCCGGGTTGCCGCGTCATAATGTGAGCGGTCCGGCGGGGGACGTTTCATTCGGGCGCCACGCAGTAGGGCTTGCGTAGGCTACATGCCGGTTCCGAACCCGGGCCACATATCGGCCATCACGCCACGCGCGATGTGGTGCACATCGGGCCAGCCTTCCCACATCATTTGCAGTCCAAGGGCGACCAAGAGCAGAACGCCGACATAAGATATCCAGCGGTATCTCAGCAGGAATCGCATGATAAGCGTCGCGCCGAGGCCCATGAGGGCGATCGATAGCGCCAGACCGAACACCAGCAGCCAAACTTCTTCGCGCGCGATCGCCGCGACCGCCAGCACATTGTCGATGGACATCGAGATATCGGCGACTGTGATCGAGACCAGCGCGCGGAAAAGCGTGTTCCCTGTCTCCATCCCCGACGGCTCGTGCCCGTCGTCGTTTGGTTGGCTCCCCGCACTGGGTATCTCCCGATAGAGCGACCAGGAGACCCATAGCAGCGCCAACCCACCGGCGAACAGCAGTCCCGGAATATTGAGAAAATAGGTTGTCGCGCCCGCGAAAAGGATGCGGATGGTGGTCGCCAGCGCCAACCCAAAAATGATGGCCTTTCGGCGCAAATCGCCGGGCAAGGTCGACGCGGCGAGACCGATGACGAGCGCGTTGTCGCCCGAGAGCACGATATCGATCCAAATAATGTAGGCCAGCTTGGCCGCCACTGCCACATCCATGTCCATGCCTAGAACCATCCCCGGGCGCTCCGATCGCTTGTCATACGCATAGCCTGCCCTGGGTGGCGTTGATCTTGTCGTACAAAGATCATTGGAGATGGCTGACCAACTTTCGCAAACACAGACGGGGAGGTTTCGGCCGGATCAAATTCCGTTCCAAGGGAGGATCGATGTTGTCGACACATAAGGCATTGCGTCGCGATAGCAAGTCATACGGCCGGTTTTCCAAGGGGCATATGCCGAACGGTCGCATCAGTTTTTGCGGCTTGCGAGGCGGTCGCGCTTCGCCACCATCGATCTAACCAGCCCTGGCGTCGGGCGGTCTTGAGGCTTGCGAAGCCGGCATCACTTGGTGCAAATGCCAGAGCGACGTTCGAACAGCGAGGTGACCGAGATGACGGCTGAGATCCTACAGTTCAGCGCCGATGAATACGCTGCACGCCTCGCCAAGACTCGGGCCGCCATGGAACAGGCCGGCGTCGAGCTTTTGGTGGTCGTCGATCCGTCCAACATGGCCTGGCTCACCGGTTACGACGGCTGGTCATTCTATGTCCATCAATGCGTGTTGGTTGCGGGCCAAGGCGAACCGATCTGGTGGGGCCGCGGCATGGACGCGAACGGCGCTAAGCGCACGGTCTACTTGGACGATGACAACGTCTTCGAATACCCTGACCACTACGTACAATCGACCGAACGCCATGCCATGGAGCATCTCTCGGCGTGGATTGCCGAGCGTGGCTGGGACCGCCTGGCGATCGGCGTCGAGATGGAAAACTACTACTATTCGGCCGCCGCCCACGCTTGCCTGCTCACCCAACTGCCAAACGCCACTTTCAAGGACGCCACCTCGCTAGTGAACTGGCAGCGCGCCGTCAAATCGGATCGCGAGATCGAGTTCATCCGCCGCGCTGCGCGTATCGTCGAGGCCATGCATGGTCAGATCGTCGACATGATCGAGCCCGGCCTCTTGAAGAACGAGCTGGTCGCCGAGATCTACCGCACGGCGATCCAGGGCGCCGACGGGCACTGGGGCGACTATCCGGCAATCGTGCCCATGCTGCCATCGGGCCTCGATGCCACGGCGGCACATCTGACCTGGGACGATCGCCCATTCAAGGACGGCGAAGGCACGTTTTTCGAAATCGCCGGTTGCCATCGGCGCTACCACTGCCCGCTGTCGCGCACCGTTTTTCTCGGCACGCCGCCGCAAAAGTATCTCGATGCTGAAAATGCGGTGGTCGAAGGCATTGCCGCCGGATTGGACAAAGCCATGCCAGGCAACACCTGTGAGGACGTGGCCAAGGCCTTGTTCACGACACTCTCCGCCCATGGCTTTGAAAAGGACAGCCGCACCGGTTATTCCATCGGCCTCTCCTACCCGCCCGACTGGGGCGAGCGGACCATGAGCCTGCGCACCGGAGACATGACGATTCTCGAGCCGGGCATGTGCCTTCATTTCATGCCGGGTCTCTGGCTCGACGACGGTGGCCTCGAGATTACCGAACCGATCCTTATCACCGAACAGGGTGCGGAATGCCTTTGCACGACCCCGCGCCAGCTGGTCGTCAAGGATTAGTACGTTTTGAATTTTGCGACGCCATGCCGGCAAAGACCCAATGATTTGCCATCGCGGCGCGACTGTCGTCCAACTGTGCTACAGACCCGGTCTAGCGGAGCAACAAATAACCAACACCCTGCTTGAGGAGCGAGCATGAAGGCGCTGACTGTCGGCGGCGCGATGGTCGATACCATTGCAATCATTGAAAGCGATCGTATCGAGCGCATGACCATGCGCAATGCCGATACCGCGTTCCTCCTCCTCGAGGAAGGCCGCAAGACGGAATCGCTCGAAGTCTCGACCCATGTCGGCGGCGGCGCGGTGAACACCGCGGTCGCGATGTCGCGATTGGGTTTGGATGTCGCAACGCTCGTCAAGCTCGGCCGCGATGTCCGCGCTGAAACTGTGATGGCACGGCTGATTGACGAGGGCGTCTCCACCCGATGGGTTCTTCGTGACAAGCGTGCGCCCACCGGTGCCTCGGTGATGATCTCCTCCCATGAGCGCGACGCCGCCATCTTCACGTTCCGCGGCGCCAACACGCTGCTCGAGTTGTGCGATCTTCGCGAAGATGCTTTCGCCACCGACCTTGTCTACATCTCGAGCCTATCGAATGAATCGGCCGCCTGCTTCCCGGATCTAATTGCCAGCGCCAAGGCGCAAGGTGCTCTGGTCGCCGCCAATCCCGGTGTTCGCCAACTCTCCGCCCGCGGCGGCACCTTTCTCGATTGTCTTGAAAACATCGACATCTTGAACGTCAATCGGCGCGAGGCAGACGCCCTCGTCCCGTCGCTGGTGGCTAGGTTTGGTGAAGGCGGAACGTCACTCGCCCTGGCCCCCGGCGAAGAGCCCGCACCACTGCTTGTTCGAGGGCTCGAAAGCGGTGGCTTCGAGATAACGCTTGCGGCATTTGTGACCGCGCTCTTGCAGCTCGGCGTCAATCATGTCGTGATCACCGATGGTTCCAATGGTGCCTTTGTTGGCCATGAGGCGGGCCTCGTCCACTGCCCGACCACGAACACCCATGTGATGGGCACGGCGGGCGCCGGCGACGCCTTCGCCTCGACCTTCGCCGCGAGTCTGGTCATGGGGCAGGGCATTGAGGAAGCGGTCCAATCTGCGACGGTCAATGCCGCGTCGGTGATTTCCCATGTTGACACTCAAACCGGGTTGTTGGATCAGGACGCGCTTTTGCAAGAGCGCAAGAAGGCGGCCGGTGAACTGACCGTTCGAACCTGGGAAATCTAGACGTCTTTGAATAGCGCCGCGCATTCGCCACCAGCGAGCGGCGCCAACAACCGAGCCAAGGCGACACATCGAGAGTTGGAGACCGCGAATGACAATCGAGTTGAGGCCTGGGGACATCAAACTGGCTGAACTCGAGCAGATTTATCGCCAGGGCTCGGCAATCACGCTGGGCGAACAATTGCGCACGCGTGTGGATCAGGCCTCGAGTGTGGTCGCCAAGGCCGCATCCGGATCCGATCCGGTCTATGGCGTCAACACCGGCTTCGGCAAGCTTGCCAGCAAGCGCATACCGGCTGATGAGACGACGGCGCTGCAACGAAACCTCATTTTGTCCCACTGTTGCGGCGTCGGCCAACCGCTACCAGCATCAATGGTCCGCCTCATGATGGCGATCAAACTCGCATCGCTTGCACGCGGCGCATCGGGCGTACGCTGGGAGCTACTCGTGCTCATGGGCGAGATGCTGGCGCGGGACGTGACGCCGGTCATTCCGCGCCAGGGCTCGGTCGGGGCATCAGGCGACCTCGCCCCGCTTGCCCACATGACGGCTGTGATGATCGGTGAGGGCGAAGCGGAACATGCCGGCGAGCGGATGCCGGGCGCCGCCGCCCTGAAGGCCGCGGGACTGCAACCAATCGTGCTCGGCCCGAAGGAGGGTCTGGCGCTTATCAACGGCACACAGTTCTCGACCGCGGTGGCACTGGCCCAGCTGCTCGAAGTTTGGCGCATCGCACGCGTTGCCCTGGTGACCGGCGCACTGGCGACCGATGCCGCCATGGGTTCCTCCGCACCGTTTCGAGCGGAGATCCAAGCCCTGCGTGGCCATCAGGGCCAGATCGACGCGGCCCAAACGCTGCGAGCCCTCATGGAGGGCTCGGAGATCCGAGAGTCCCATCGCAAGGGCGACGAGCGCGTGCAAGACCCCTACTGCATTCGCTGCCAGCCGCAGGTCATGGGCGCGGCCATCGACATCTTGCGCTTTGCCGCCGGCACGCTCGTCACCGAAGCCAATGCCGTAACCGACAATCCGCTTGTCTTCGCCGACGATGACAGCATCCTTTCCGGTGGCAACTTTCACGGCGAGCCGGTCGCATTTGCCGCCGATCAGATCGCTCTCGCCATCGCCGAGATCGGCGCCATTGCGCAGCGCCGCATCGCACTGCTCGTCGACCCGGCGCTAAGTTTTGGCCTACCGCCGTTCCTGACGCCGGAGCCCGGCCTCAACTCGGGCTTCATGATCGCCGAGGTGACATCGGCGGCGCTGATGTCGGAAAACAAGCAGCGGGCCGGGCCTTGCTCGCTCGATTCGACGCCGACCAGCGCCAACCAAGAAGATCATGTCTCCATGTCGGCCCACGCCGCCTGCCGGCTCGAGGCAATGACGGAGAATCTGGCCCGCATTGTCGGGATCGAGCTGTTGATTGCCTGCCAGGGCGTGGAGATGCGTGAGCCGCTGCGCACTAGCCCGCGTCTCGTGCAAATCTTGCAGACTGTACGGGATCGCGTCCCGGCGCTTGGGGCCGACCGTTTTCTGGCGCCCGAGCTGGAGCAGGGCGCTGAACTCGTACGATCAGGCCGCCTGATCGATGTGGTCGGCCAGACGTGCTTTCCATCGTTGACGGCGACGGATGAATAAGCCCCGCGCGGCAAGAACAGCGCTAGTGTGCGGCGGTCGCGTAGTCACGCAGCACGTTGGCTTCCAGTTCAATCTCGTCGAGGCGATGCTTGACCACGTCACCGATGCTCACGATCCCGACCAAACGGCCGTTTTCCTCGACCGGCAAATGCCTAAGCCGTTTCAGCGTCATCGTCCGCATGATGTCGCGAATGCTGTCAAGTGGTGAGCAGGTAACCACACCACGCGTCATGAGGTCCGAGACCTGCCGCTCTGGCAGCTGAGCGCCATGCTCGGCAAAACCATGCACCAAATCACGCTCCGAGATGATCCCGCAAATGCTTGTGCCGTCGTCGCACACGACCGCTGCGCCGATGCGCTCGAGGCGAAATCTCTTGGCCAGCGTTTCGACATTCTCACTGCTCCGGACGGTAACCACGTCCGGGCCTTTTCTACTAAGGATATCCGATACTTTCACAGGGCATATTCCTCCCACTGATACACGATCACGCCGGAGAAACTTTTCTTAGTTTGATCGGCATGCGAATTCGCCACCGATCCGGCGTTGACCGCTTCGAACCAGTAGTGCCTTACTCGTTTGCAAAGCTTACCATAGAAAAATGTGGATGGAAATTACCGGTTGGTTGATCACTGACAAATCTTGCCAAGCAAAAATGGTACAATGCTCGCGATCTTGTTCATGACGACAGGTCTTCGACTATTTGAGCGACGGCATTGGCGATGGCGAGGGCCGACGTCAGGCCCGGCGATTCGATCCCGAAGAGGTTAATCAGTCCGCCAACGCCATGTTCTTCCGGTCCGGCGATCACGAAATCGCCTGCCGGTTCTCCAGGGCCGACGATCTTTGGCCGAACACCGGCGTAGTCGGGCGCAAGTGCGCCGTCCTCGAGGCCTGGCCAATAGCGCCTGATTGACGTGTAGAACGAGGCTGCCCGCGCCGGATCGACATCGTAGCTCGGCTGCGTCACCCACTCGACATCGGGTCCGAACCGCGCCTGGCCACCGAGGTCGAGCGTGACATGGGTGCCGAGACCGCCAGGCACCGGCACCGGATAGATCAGCCGTCGGAATGGCGAGCGTCCAACGAGGCGGAAATAGCACCCCTTGGCGAACCGCGTAACCGGCACGCCACGGTGATCGACGCCCTCGATGGCTCGCGCAACCGTGCTCGCGCCAAGTCCGGCCGCGTTCACCACGACCCGACATTGCAACTCGACTGGCTCGGCGCCACCTACGTTGATCCGGATCGTGCTATTTCCCAGCGCGGTGCCCGAGAGCATTGGTGCGTGGTAGGCCACTTGTCCGCCATGGTCCCCCAGCTCACCCAACAGCGCCAGCATGAGGCCATGACTGTCCACGACGCCGGTTGAAGGCGAAAGGAGGGCACCTACTGCGACGACCTCCGGCTCGCACTGCCGGATTTGGTCCACTGTAAGCGGTTGCAGATCGTCGACGCCATTGGCCATGGCCTGTTCGGCAATCCGATCGAGCGCGGAAAGTTCACTCTCCTCGGTGGCGACGATGAGTTTACCGTAGCGGGCATGCGCAACGCCATGC
>JAUVMS010000074.1 GCA_030600135.1 Hyphomicrobiales bacterium
CGCCATCGCGTACCACCGACTGGCCGCGCACGATGGTCGTCACCGGCCAGCCAGTCACCGCCACGCCTTCATACGGCGTATAGTCAGCGCCGCCGTGCATCATGGACTGGCTGATCGTCACGCTGCGGTCGGGATCCCAAATCGTGATATCGGCGTCGGCGCCGACCGCGATGGTGCCTTTGCGCGGGTAGAGTCCGTACATTTTGGCATGGTTCGTCGCGGTCAGCGCGACAAAGTTGTTGAGGTCGATGCGGCCCTTCTTGACGCCTTCCGAGAACAGGATCGGCAGCCGCGTCTCAACGCCGGGAATGCCGTTCGGCACCCAGCGAAAGCTGGTCCGGCCATTGGGTACGAGCTTGCCCCGCGGGTCGTCATAGCGAAACGGGCAGTGATCGGATGAGAACACCTGGAAAACACCCGCCTGGATACCGCGCCAGCAAGCCTGCTGGCTTGCCTTGTCGCGCGGCGGCGGGCTGCAAACATATTTGGCACCATCCATGTTGAGCCCATCGAGGTCCTTTTCGGTCAGCACCAGGTACTGCGGGCAGGTCTCGCCGTAGACCTTGAGACCGCGGTTCTGCGCCCAGCGGATCTGCTGGATCGCGTCGTCGTTGGAGACGTGCACGATCATGATTGGCACGTCGACCAACTCGGCTAGGCTGATGGCGCGATGTGTCGCCTCGCGCTCGACCGCGATCGGCCGCGACGTCGCGTGATGTTTGGGCGCCGTCTTGCCGCCCTGCTCGAGCTGCTCGGTCAGAAACCGGATCGCGTCGTAGTTTTCGGCGTGTACCATCACCAGCGCGCCCGTCTCCCGCGCGCACGAGAACACCTTGAGTAGCTCCATATCGGCAAGCGCGAGACCGTCGTAGGTCATGAACACCTTGAACGATGTGTAGCCGTCCTCCACCAGCGCCGGCAACTCCTGGCCGAGCACCGATCCCGTCGGGTCCGAGATGATCAGGTGGAAGCTGACGTCGGTATGGCACCTGCCTTCGGCGAGCGCGCGATACCCCGTCACCGCGTCGCGCAGCCCCTGTCCCCGCTGTTGCAGGCAGAACGGCATCACCAGCGTATTGCCGCCGAATGCGGCCGAGCGCGTAGCGCTCTCGAAATCATCGGCCATGACGATGTCGGGACCGCTCGGTTGTGCAATGTGGACGTGGCTGTCGATACCGCCAGGAAGGACCAGCTTGCCGCTGGCGTTGATGACGTCGCCCGCTGCGCCGAGATCCGTACCGAGCGCTGCGATGCGGCCATCGCGGACCCCGACGTCGCAGTCGAACGTGTCGGATGCCGTTGCTACCGTCCCACCGCAGATGATCAGATCGAATTGCGTCATCGCTGTTCTCCGTTCATCATAGCCGCTAAACAAGTGTGAGCAAGCGCCTCGGTGTCAGCTCCGTTATCTGGGTGATCTCCGTTTCGCTGAAGCCCTTCCGGCGCATCATTGGTAGCACCGCCTCGATGAGATGGGCATAGCCATGCCCGCCCCAGCGCACGAGGCGCGTCTTGGTGCAGATATCCTGCGAAATCAAAATGCGACTGCCGTAGCCTTGAGAAACGAGCACTTGGATGAGGTTCAGGCGCTGCCCGTCATTGGGCAGGTCGATGTCGGCGAACGGATAGTAGGCAGACTCGATTCCGAAGAAATCCCACTCCGCAATGCAGCCGTCGTCGAGGAGGCGCGCAACGCTTGCAACATCGAACAGCGTGCGATCCAAGTGGCTGATCACCAATCGCGCTGGATCCCCGCCCAATCGGCGCACGAACCGTACGATCTCCAAAGGCGAGAACGGCTGGCGCCCGGGATGTACATTGATGCTGGCCCCTGTCTCCTGCTGGGCAAGGACAGCGGCAGTCATGACACGCTGCTCTGCGCTGGACCACGGATCACTGACACCAATCTCCCCGATTATACCAGCGCGTACTCCGCTGTCGCCAAGGCCGTTCTTCACGCCGTCGATCATTTTGTGGGCGAGCTGATCGACACTGCAACCGGTAAAGAAACCGCCGGCATGAGCCTCGATGTAGTAGCCAGTGCCGGCAACGATCGGCACGCCCGTGGCGCGCGAAATCTCGGCGAGACCCGCTGGGTTCGGCTTAATGCCGCAAATCGTCAGTTCGACAATGGCACCACCGCCGGCACGCTCAAATCGCGCAACCTCCTCGATCGCCACTGTGACGTCATCGAGGATGTGGTTGCCGTAGTGACAGACCCAGTGATAGCGGATCTCGTGGACATTCTCGAGGTTGATCTCAACCTGCTGACCGCCGGCTGATGCGGCGATGCCGGGCGGGGTTACGTCGCACAAGATATGCTCGTGGGGCAGCACCAGGCCGAGCAAGTCCGGCGCGACCGGGCCAAGCACGGTTTGGACTTCACCGGCCGTTGCCGCACGCATCGTCATCCGTCCCCCACTTTGAAGAGGTATGCCGGGTTGGCGACCACCATCTGCCTCATGTCGTCGCGTTCAAGACCACAGCTCTCAAGCAGTAACAGGAACTCGCGCAGCCCTTCCACCGGCGGCGGTAACAAGAATACGCCGCAGTCGCTCGACAGCACGCAGTGCTCGACGCCGGCCGCCTTGATTAGCTCGACCATGCGCGAGGCCGTGACCGGTATCACCGTATTGCGCGCCGCATCTACGTGGGTGAGACCGGCCTGTGTCGCATGGCTCGCGAAGAAGAACGAATGCTCGGTCATGGCACCGAGCCCGGCGAGTGCTACGACCTCATCCGCGGCATAGTGCGAGGCCGGTGTCAGGATCCGCGTCACGCCGCGGGCGCGGGCCACCTCGACCAGCCGGACGGCCTCTGCCGGCGCGATATGGCCGGTGTTGAGCACGACATCGCGCGCCGCAACGAGATCAAGGATCTCGGGCAGATCGCCCGGCATCTCGCCGCGCTCAGGGATCTCTAGGCAGGTTTCGATGTAGCTCGGCGAGCGCTGCTCCTGGCGGGCAACATTCCGTGTGTGGTGCGTTGGTAGCGAGATAAACCGTGCACCGCCGCCGGCACCGCCATAGCCATAGTCGAGTGCGATGCGGACTGCATCGGCGGATACGCCGCCGGCCGGCGGCTCCATGATCAGGCCGCCGAACACGTCGACACCGAGATGGCCAAGCTCGCGCATGGCGAGCGCCGCGTAGCCCGCCGAGTTCGAGAAATTGTCCATTAGGCCGAGCCCGCTCATGCTGGCCTCGGCGGCGCTA
The DNA here is from genome assembly GCA_030600135.1 of Hyphomicrobiales bacterium. Lineage (GTDB taxonomy): Bacteria > Pseudomonadota > Alphaproteobacteria > Rhizobiales > JAUVMS01 > JAUVMS01. Next base: position 3,216 of record JAUVMS010000074.1, read on the forward strand.
CGGACTGCATCGAGGACCGTGAGGCTGCGGCCGTTGATGTGTGGGCAGGCGTGGACATGGCAGTCGACCGCGCCGTGCAGCAGCTCGATTCCGGGGGACTGGTTCATCACATCCTCAATGCCTCAAGATCTTGGAGACGAAGTCGCGGGTGCGCTCTTCGCTCGGCGCATCGAATATCTGGGCCGGCGCCCCCATCTCGACGACCTTGCCGTCGGCCATGAAGGCAACCTTGCTCGACACCTCGCGGATGAAGCCCATCTCGTGGCTTACAATCAGCATCGTCATGCCCTCGGAGGCCAACACACGAATGGTGTCGAGCACTTCCGAGACGAGTTCGGGATCGAGCGCTGCAGTGATCTCGTCGAGCAGCAGGATCTCGGGCTTCAGCGCCAGCGCGCGGGCGATGGCGACGCGCTGCTGTTGGCCGCCTGACAACTCGTCCGGGTAGGATTTGAGTTTGTCGGCGAGACCGACCTTGGCCAGAAGCTCGCGCGCGTCTTGTTCGACCTCGCCGCGTGATCGGCCTCTGATCTTCACCGGTGCAATCGTCACGTTGTCTAGCACGTTCATGTTCTGAAACAGGTTGTATTGTTGGAATACGATCGCCAGCTGATCGCGCACGCGTTTGACATCGCCGGCGTTGGAATAGCGCACCTCGACATCATCGAGCAGGACGCGTCCGGCGGCCGGCTTCAAGAGCCCAACCAGCACACGCAAAATTGTGCTCTTGCCAGACCCCGACGGGCCGATTAACCCGAGCACCTTACCGGAGCCGACCGAAACGGTGATGCCGTCAAGAACGGTGAGTGAACCGTACGCCGCTTTCAGATCAACGATGTCGAGCCTTGGCAAGGCGGGCCTCCAAACGCACGCCGAGGCGCGCCAGCGGATACGAGATGGCGAAGTACAAAACGAGCATAGTGCCGAACACGAGGGCCGCGGAGAAGCCTTTGTTGTTAAGCACCCTGCCGGCGTAGGTCAGCTCGACCACGCCGATCTGCGAGGCAAGCGCGGTATCCTTAATGAACAGCACGAAGAAGCCAAACGCGGGCGGCAGGATGATGCGCCAAGCCTGCGGCAGCACCACGTAGCGAACGGTCTCGAGCAACGAGAAGTTCATCGCCGCGGCGGCATCCCACTGGTTCCTGTGCACCGCCTCGAAACCGGCGCGGATGATTTCGGAAAGGAACGCAGTCGCGATAAAGAATACGGCAATGCAGGCGACGACGAACAGTGACAGGTCGAGGCCTGTGAGCTGGAATGCGAAGAATACAAGCATCAAAGTGACGAGGAACGGGATGCGCCGGAACAGCTCGGTGAATAGGACTGCGATCACCTTGGCCGGCCACCACAGCACGCCAGTGGGCAGGCGCACCAGAGCAAGCGCGAGCCCGGCGATGATCCCGGTCAAGCAGCCGACCGCGGAAAGGCCGATCGTTGCCAACATCGCCTTCCCGAGGAAGATGACATTGTAGTAAGAGAAGAACTGCGGAGCTTCCTCGATCAATCGGTCCAGCATGCTCAGATGATCCTCATGCGCGCTCGAAGCAGGACACGCCCGATAACCGCTAGTATCGCGGTGGCTGCGACGGTGATCACGATGTACATCAGCGCCGTCACTGAAAAGACCTCGATCGAACGGAAAGTCTCCGCGTTAACGTTGAAGGCGCGGCCGGTCAGCTCCTCGACCCCGAAGATGGCAGCCATCGAGGTGCCCAGCGTCATCAAGATGTAATGGTTGGACAGCGGCGGGAACAACACGCGTGCGACATGCGGCATGATCACATAGCGGATCTGCTGGGCGCGCGAAAAACCCAGCGTCTCGGCCGCCTCCATCTCCGTTTGCCGCACACTCTCAAAGCCGGCGCGCTGGATTTCCGTCAGGTATGCACCAGCGTTGAGCGTCATTCCAATGAGCACGGCCACGTATGAGGACAGCAGGATGCCGACATCGGGCAGCGCGAAATAGAGAAAATAGATCTGCACGAGCTGTGGCGTGTTGGTCAGGAATACGACGTAGACGTTGATGAGGCGCTTGACGATCGGACCGCCGAATGTTTTGCCGGCGGCTCCGAGCGTGCCGATGAAAAGGCCGCCGCAGAAGGCGAGAAACGCGATCTGTAACGACAACAACGCACCGTCCAAAAGAAACGGTAAGTACGGCCAGATCTGCCCATATTGCAGCGTGTAGCTCATGTATGGCTCATCGAGACCCGCGAATCTACGCGCAGTGGGCGGCCCGGCCTTGCGGGCAGGACACGAAATCAGCACTATCTAAAGCGGCACGGCCCCTCGGTGCCGCACCGCCGATCGGGATAGTCCTCGGTCCATCGAAGGGATCAGAAGGCCGGCCCAACGCCCGTTGGATAGAGCATCATGATGCCGAACCACTTCTTCCACATCGCGTCGGTCTTGCCGCGCCGCGCGAGTTCGAAGATCGCAACGTTCAGCCAGTTCTTGAGGCCGGTGGAGTTCTTCGCAACGCCAAGCCCGCAGAAGTAGACATCGACCGGCTTGTCGGCCAACACCCTCCACTTGACGTTCTTATGCTTGTTCATGTGCTCGCCAACGAAGTCAACGACATCAAGCATGGCATCGCCGCGACCCTGCGCCAACGCGCGGATCACGTCGGGATAGTTGTCGAGCTGTGTGACCTTCGCTTTCGGCAAATTTTTGCCGATGAACTTGATCGGCGTCGTGCCGCGTACTTGCACCAGTGTGACCTTTTCACTGTTGAGATCCTTCCAGTCCTTAAAGGGCTTGCCCTCGGTCGTCAGGATGCCGAACACTTCGGTATGTACGGGCAGCGTGAAGTCGATCACTTTGGCGCGCGTCGGATTGCGCGTCATGGCACCCATGACGAAATCAATCTTGCCGGACGCGACGAACGGGATGCGGTCGGGCGAGCCAACCCGCACAACCTCGAGCTCGACACCGAGCATTTTTGCAATCTCGGTCGCATAGTCGACGTCAAAGCCGACGATCTCATTCTTCTCGTTGAACTTGCCGAGCGGCGGTAAAGTGGGGTTGACACCGACCTTGAGCACGCCAGACTTGATGACCTCGTCGAGCGTCCGCGCTTCGGCGCTTCCAATGGCCGCAACGAGGGCCGCCACGGCCAATGCGGCAAACTTCAACCATATCGATCTGAGCATTATCCTCTCCCCAAATAGCTTGGAATTCAGTTTCTTGGCAGGTAATTGTAGCCCCATAAATCGTTGCGGCAAATTTGTAGGAAGTAAAGTACCAAATCAAACTTCGAGGAGGAGGCGGCAGTTGCCTGATCGCGTGGCGGTCCGAATGGCTGGATATCAGCGTGGAGCAACCGTGCAACTGATCGTTGATGGCAGAACCATCGCTGCTCACGACGGCGAGATGCTCGCAGCCGCGCTGATGGCTGCCGGCCTCTGGCGTCTCAGGACGAGCCCTAGGAATGGCACCGGCCGAGGTGCATTCTGCCTGATGGGTGTTTGTCAGGAATGCGCAATCTTCGTCGATGGCCGTTTGCAACAGGCCTGTAGCGTCGAGGTCCGCGACGGAATGCACTTGGAGCTTAGAGGCGCACCGTAATGGTGGTCGAAACCGATCTTGTGGTTGTTGGCGCAGGACCGGCCGGAACATCGGCTGCGCTTGCAGCGGCAAATGCCGGGCTTGGTGTCATCCTGATCGACGAAGCAAGGGAGGCCGGTGGCCAGGTCTACCGCGCACCCGCACGAACGCTCAAGGCATCCACTAAGACACGAGACCGCGACGCGGTCGTCGGCGTCCGGCTGCGCGCGGCACTTGATCGCTCCAGTGTGCGGTTCGAACGCGGCCTGCGGGTCTGGTCGATCGGCGAACGGTTCCGCACCGACACGGCTGGACCGGAAGGAGTGCGCACATTTAAGGCACCGCGACTGATTGCGGCGGGCGGCGCCTTCGAACGCACCGTGCCGTTTCCTGGCTGGACACTGCCCGGTGTCATGGGGCTTGCCGCAGCGACAATCCTCCTGAAGTCGGAGGCGATGCTGCCCGGACGCCGTGTGGTCATTGCCGGCTGTGGTCCGTTGCTCGCCGCGGTCGCTGCGAAGGTGTCGGGCGGAGGTGGTGATGTTGCCGCGGTCATCGATATGGCCTCTCGGCGGCAATGGGCCTCAGTCATGCTGCAGCTTGCCACTCGTTTCAATCTGCTGCGCGAGGGTGCCGGCTGGGTGCTGGGGTTGGCGCGACGGCGCGTGCCGATCCATTTTGCAAGTACCATCCGGCGTATTGATGAGGCGGACGGCCTGCTGAGCGTCGAGATCGGCCCAGTCGACGGTAAAGGTAGAGCACGCCCGGGACGCAGTTCCCTTATCAACGACGTCGATGCGGTCGCTGTCGGTCATGGCCTCGTGCCGGGCGTCGAGATTACGCGGCTTGCCGGTGCCGCACACACATATGATCGGTTGCGCGGCGGCTGGGTGCCGGTGCTCGACGCGATGGGCCGAACCACCATCGAGGGTCTTTATGCCGCCGGCGATGGCTGCGGCATACGTGGTGCGCTGTCAGCCGCGACAGCCGGAACGCTTGCGGGGCTCGCAGCGGCCGGCGACGCTGGCGCGCTCGATCCCGATACGCTCGCCTCGAAATCAGAGCCACAACTTAAAGAGGCAGCCCGCCTCGATCGCTTTTCGGCCGCCGTGAGCGATCTACTAGCGCTACGACCCGGCCAGGTTGCAGACATCGCACCTGATACGGTGGTCTGCCGCTGCGAAGACGTAAGGCGGGCCGATATCGACGCCGCGATCGCCGATGGCGCCGCCGACGTCAATCAGCTCAAGCACTTCACGCGCTGTGGCATGGGGCCGTGCCAGGGCCGCATGTGCGGCGACGTCGTCGGCGAGTTGGTCGCGCTGCACGCCGGCTCGCGCGAGGCGGCCGGCGCCTGGACGCCACGCCCGCCGCTCCGCCCCGTTCCGCTCGCCGACCTGATTGGTAGCTACAGCTACAACGACATGCCAATCCCGAAACCGGTGCCGTTATGACCACAACCTTCGATCTCATTGTTGTCGGCGGCGGCATCAACGGCGCCAGCGTTGCACTGTTCTGCGCCCGCGCCGGCATGCGCGTCGCCCTGATCGAGCGTGACCAGATCTGTCGCGGGGCCTCTGGCGTCAACGCCGGCACGCTGACCCTGCAGATGACACGCGTGGCGCTGATCCCCTATGCCCTCGAGGCCCACGCCATGTGGGCTAATGCGCCGGAGTGGCTCGGCCACGACGTTGGCGTGGTTGTCTGCGACGGGCTCTCGCTCGCCTTCACCGAGGGCGAGGAGGAACTGCTCACCTATCGCGCGGCCCGCCGCCGCGAGGCGGGCGCACCGATCGAGATCATCACCGGCACCGAAGCTCAGGGGATCGAGCCCGGTCTCGGCGCGAGTGTGCGGGTTGCCGGCTGGTGCCCGATCGATGGCTTTGCCAATGCCTATCTGACCGGGCTCGCCTATCGACGCGCGCTCGTGGAGGCGGGCGTAGCGCTGCTCGAGCGGACGATTGCGCGCGGCGTCGACGAGACCGAGCCGTTCGTGGTGAATACCGATCGCGGCCCGATTCGAGGGCGCCGGCTGGTCATCGCCGGTGGCGTATGGATCGAACCGATGCTGGCTTGGCTCGGCGTCACGCTACCCATCAAGGTTCTTATCAATCAGCTGTCCGTGACCGAGCGCGTGGCGCCGGTCATGCGCACGCAGGTCGGCATTGCTTCAGGTCTGCTGTCGTTGAAACAGTATCCGCACGGCACCGTCGTGATCGGTGGCGGCTGGCAGGGCTGGGGCAACCGCGAGACGGGCCGCAGCGGGATCGTTCCGGACAGCATCATCGACAATGTCCGCCTTGCCTGTCACGCAATTCCGGCCCTGGCCGAGGCGCGACTCGCCCGCTCGTGGACCGGCTTTGAAGCCGAAACGGCCGATGTACTGCCGGCCGTGGGACCGGTTCCGGGCATCCCAGAAGCCTACGTCTGCGGCAGCATCCACTCCGGCTATACGAGCGCGCCGTATATCGCAAAGCTGCTCGCCCAATGTATTCTCGGGCAGGAACCGGAGCGCCTGCTCTTTCCAATCGACCGCCTGATCTTGCAACCAGCCAGTGCTGCAACGGTGTCATAGCGTGGACCAAAGGAGCCCAAGAATGGACCTGATCGATAAGTTCCGCGGCATTCATGCCGCCACGATCTGCCCGATGCAGGCCGACCATACAATTGACGAAGAGGCGCTTGCCGCCCATGTCGGCGAGGTCGCGATTGTGCCGGGTATCCGCGGCCTGTTGATCAACGGGCATGCCGGCGAGAACTTCGTACTAAACCGTGACGAGCAGCGTCGTGTCGTGACGCGGGTTCGCGCCAGCGTGCCGCGCACGTGCTGGCTGACGGTCGGCGTCAATGCCGAATCGAGCCTCGAGGCGGCGCGCATCGCCGCCGACGCGGAAGCGGCCGGCGCCGATGCGTTGCTGGTGTTTCCGCCGAATAGCTGGGCGCTCCATCACGATCTCGGCATGGTGCTGGCCCACCACGAGGCCGTCGTTCGCGCCAGCGATTTGCCGATTGTGCTCTACCAGGCGCCGGTTGGTGCCGGCAATATGGCCTACGGGCTTGCAGTCATCGAGGCACTCATGGCGCTGCCGCGCGTCGCCGCGATAAAAGAGGGTAGCTGGGAGGTTGCAGCGTTCGAGCAAAACTGGCGCTTTGTGAAATCCACACGACCGGACATCGCCGTGCTCGGCTCCAGCGACGAGCATTTGCTGACGAGCTATCTGATTGGCAGCGACGGCGCCCAGGTCAGCCTTGCCGCCGTGGTGCCGAAGCTGATCGTCGCGCTCGACCAGGCGGTCGCCGAACAG
>JAUVMS010000454.1 GCA_030600135.1 Hyphomicrobiales bacterium
AACCGCGCTTCCATCACGGCGTCACGAAGACTGACGTAGACTTTGTCGTGGAGCGGCTCCCAGTCGAGCTTTTTCATCACGTTGTCTGTTGCGTTCTCCGGCACGTCTCCTCCCAGGAATCACCGCTCGCCAATTGTGGCGCAGGTTGGTCCTCAACAAAAGCCCTTCAATTGCTATTTACATTATTGTAATCACACATTACGAAAAAGCGAAACTCTAAGTCGAAATGGACGATGGACGATGACGAAGTCAGGGCACGCAGAGGGCTATGAAACGCTCGAAGTTCTGATCAATGGGCGTTGGCGACCGGGCTCATCGAGGCATAGCGAGCCGGTCATGAACCCGGCCACCGGTGAAGTCCTGGGACATGTGCCACATGTGACGGGCGATGATCTGGATGAGGCCCTCGACGCCAGCGCGCAGGGGTTTCGCGCCTGGAGCGTGCGATCCGCGCTCGACCGGCAGTCGGTCTTGCAGGCCGCCGCCGCCCTCATGGCCGAACGCCGCGACGCGATCGCAAAGGTTCTAACCCTCGAGATGGGCAAACCGCTGGTCGAGGCCGGCATGGAGATCGATTTCGCGATCGCCACCACCCGCTGGTATGGCGAAGAAGGCCGGCGGGCCTGTGGCCGGCTGATACCGTCGCGCACGCCCAACACGCGCCACTCGGTCTTGAAGGAACCCGTTGGCCCCGCCGTCGCCTTCGTTGCCTGGAATTTCCCGGCCACAAACGTCATCCGCAAAGTCGCCGGGGCACTTGCGGCCGGATGCTCGATCATCATCAAGCCAAGCGAAGAAACACCGGGCACCTGCGTCGCCATTGCCCGCTGCTTTCAGGACGCCGGTTTGCCCGATGGTGCGCTCAACGTGGTGTTCGGCGTGCCCGATACAATCTCGCGGCATTTGTTGGCATCGCCCATTCCGAAAAAAGTCTCCTTCACAGGCGGCGTCGCGGTTGGCAAGCACCTGACCCGCCTCGCCGCCGACACGATGAAGCGCTGCACGATGGAGCTCGGCGGCCATGCGCCGGTGATCGTGGCCGCCGATTGCGATCTTCCCAGCGCCGTTGAGGCTTGCCTCGCCGCGAAGTTCCGCAATGCGGGGCAGGTCTGCACCTCGCCGACGCGGTTCTTGGTGGCCAAGGAGATTTATACCGAATTTACCAACGCATTCGCGGAGCAGGCATCGTCTCTGCGGGTTGGCAACGGGCTCGACGAAACCACCCAGACGGGGCCCCTTATTGCGGGGCGCAGGATCGACTGGATGGAGCAGCTGGTCGAAGACGCCGAGGCCAATGGCGCTCGGCTGATCACAGGCGGGCACCGGATCGACGATGTGGGATCTTTCTTCGAGCCGACGGTGCTGTGCGACATAACACCGGATGCGTTGGCGATGACCGAGGAGCCTTTTGGCCCGCTCGCGTTGATGGTGCCCGTGGACACTCTCGACGCTGCCCTAGAAGAGGCGAATCGGCTGCCCGTCGGGCTTGCCGCCTATGCTTTTACCACCAGTCAGGCCACCGTGCTGCGCATTCAGTCCGATTTGAACGCTGGTGTTGTGGGTATCAATCAAACTGCCGTCTCCCTGCCCGAAGCTCCATTCGGCGGGGTTAACGAAACGGGCTGGGGCTCGGAAGGCGGAATTGAAGGCTTGGAGACATTCTTGCGGACCAAATTCGTAAACGAATTGGTCTTGTAAGAGGGTTTTGCCGTGGTTGCGAATTTTCACGAAATTCGTTCGCTTTCAGCTGAAAGCCGCACGATTGATCGCGGCTCTGTGGTCCTCAGCGTCCACGACCTGCACAAATCGTTCGCCGCGCTTGAGGTCTTGAAGGGGATCTCCCTGACCGCCGAGCGCGGTGACGTCATTTCGATCCTCGGCTCATCGGGGTCCGGCAAGAGCACACTCCTGCGATGCCTCAACCTTCTCGAAACGCCTTGCCAGGGAACGGTCACACTGGATGGCGAAACGGTCTTTGACGCAACTGGCGCGCGCGATAGGCGAGGCAGCAAGGTCGTGGCGCATCAGCGCGCAAAAATGCCCATGGTCTTCCAGAGCTTCAATCTTTGGAGCCATATGACGATCCTGGAGAATGTCGTCGCGGCGCCCATCCATGTCCTTAGGCGACCGGTTCAAGACAGCAAAGATTTGGCGATGGCGATGCTCGAGCGTGTCGGTGTCGCTGAAAAGCAGGACATGTATCCTTCACAACTGTCTGGTGGCCAGCAGCAGCGCGTGGCGATAGCCCGTGCCTTGGCGATGACCCCGACTCTAATCCTGTTTGACGAGCCGACATCGGCCCTCGACCCGGAACTCGTGGGCGAGGTTCTCCAGGTCATGCGCGGGCTCGCGGATGAACACACCACGATGCTGGTTGTGACCCACGAGATGAAGTTTGCCCGCGAGGTCTCGACCCGAATTGTTTTCCTGCACCAGGGACGGATCGAGGAAGAGGGAACGCCCGATCAGGTGTTCGACGCTCCACAATCCCCCAGATGCGCAGAATTCCTTGCATCGTCCAACTAAATCAACCATCGAAAGGAGACACAAATGAAAGTATTATTTGCAACCCTGTTTGCCGCCGCCCTGACACTCGGCGCGTCGTCATCGCAGGCCGAGGACATGGTGCGCGTTGCCACGGAGGGCGCTTATCCTCCGTTCAACTTTGTCGATGCGGACGGCAAGCTCGGCGGCTTCGACGTCGACATCGCCAACGCGCTGTGCGAATCGGCCGAACTCAAATGCTCGCTTGTGGCCCAGGACTGGGACGGTATCATCCCGGGCTTGTTGGCGGAGAAATATGACGCAATTGTCGCTTCGATGACGATCACGCCCGAGCGTGCCAAGGTCGTGGCATTCTCGGACAAGTATGCAAAAGTCCCCCAGCATTTCGTGATGAGTGACTCATTGGCTGGAGCTGTTGATGCCGCGCCTGGCGAGGGCATCAACCAACTCAAGAGTGCGTTGAACGGTAAGGTTGTCGGGCTGGTCGCTGCGACAGTCGCAGAACGATATGTGCGCGACACTTTTGGGTCGACCGTCACCTACCGCTCCTACCAGAAGATGGAGGACGCGCTCCAGGATCTGGTGGCAGGGCGTATCGACACCTATGCGGATGGCGCAATACCGATCATGGAAGGTTTCTTGAAGAAGGATGCTGGAAAGGGATTCCGATTCGCCGGCGTAGCACTTTCGGACCCCAAGTATTTCGGTCCTGGCAACGGTATCGCCGTCAGGCAGGCCGACACAGAATTGCTGGCAAAGCTGAACGCCGCGCTGGCGAAGATCCGGTCGAACGGCACCTATGCCAAGATCAATTCGAAGTATTTCGACTTCGACGTCTATGGCGACTGATCTCAGTTTTCCAGATGGCGGGCCAGCGGCTCGCCATCGTTTTCTCCATACCAAGTTGACCACACCACATGCTTGACGGCTATGGGCCATTACTGGT
>JAUVMS010000077.1 GCA_030600135.1 Hyphomicrobiales bacterium
AAATGACCGGGTATAGAAAATCCGATTCCATCCGCCTTAGCGTGTCCGCGTGGCCAAGATAATGACCCGGACCCTCCACGCACACGTCTCGTATGATGGAGAGATCATCGAACTGTTCATCGGTTTCTACACCTCGCAGTGTGCGCAGGACAGCTCCTACAATTTCGTTATCTATCACCATGCTTTCTCGGCAACTTACCATGGCACTCCCATGGACGCCGACACTCTCATAGATCATGTTGGCACCAGCATTGGCAATCAACGCATGGTGATAGGCCTTTTCGAAGCCAGCTTGTGCATCGGGTAGCTTTGAATCCGTCATGCCCGAGGCTACGCCGGTTGGGAGATCGTAAAATCGACCCATCTGTGCTGCCGCGGCAACGAGGACAGCCTGTTCACCGCTTCCCCCCGACATGGCGCCGGTTCTAAGGTCGGAGACCAGAGGCCACATACCCAGTATCGCCGGCGCGCCCTTCACAATGGCGTTCACATAGACCAATCCCGCCAAGCACTCCGCAACGATTTGTATCAGCGTTCCAGTGAACGATGCCGGGGCTGTCGCTCCGGCTTGGGGTGCCGAGAGCAATAGAATTGGCAGACCCGCCCGAACCGCGGCTTCCAAACATTCGCAGGCGTCCTTTGCGAACTTTAGAGGCGGGACAACGAAGCAGCAATGAAGGGTTACAAATGGCCTGCGGCGCCAGCGTTTCTCGTCGCCTGCAACAATGTGCAGCATTTCAATCGACTTGGTGAGGTTCCGCACGTTGCTCCACACAGAACCCACATGCTTTGATGTGCCACAAATACTGACGTAGCAGGTATTTATATCGAGTGCCTCAACCGTTGAAAGGTCTCTCGCCGTGCCGGTGCGCGATACAAAGTGGACATGCTGCAAACTATCGGCAACGCGGGCATTGTCATAAACATCGGATATGGTCGTGGGAGTTAGGCGGCGATCTTTGGGACTAAGATTGTGAATAGCACCACAACCGGTGCCAAAATGGACACGATCCCCCCACGGTTCGATGTCGTATTGGGGATCTTGGGCGCACAACGCAAATCGGCGATTGGCGCTTGCAATCGTGTCTTCGACTAAGGCGCGTGGCAGACACAGACGACCACTACTGTTGAGGTTTCCGCCAACCGACGAGATTGCTTCGACACATGATGATATCGGATCAGCAAGCCCAACCGTTTCCAATAATTTCAGTGCGGATTCATGGATGTATTGCTCGTCTTGTCGGACAAGCGGGCGGTAGCATCCGCCGGTTAGTCCAGGTCCGACGGGCCGGGCGTTGCCAAGTGCAGGTTCGGTTCGGGCTTTTCGCCTTGCCTGGCGTCCTCGGCGAAGGTTTGTTGGTGTCTTGCTCATGGGCTCCCCGATCCAATTACTGACGCGCCTGGTCCAACCGATCAAGAACAGCACCGATGGTCAGACGATATGTGACGCCGGCCTGCCTGAATCTATGGAACGGAATTGGCGCGGGTATCTCCAGCGGTGATGCGGATTGCCCCTCGGGCGTTTTCACGAGAGAGGCAAGTTCACGACCCATGACAGTCGCCATGGCGACGCCGCGTCCATTGTATCCTAGGGCCGAATATACTCCCCTATCCAACCGCACAAGCGACGGAATATGCGTCAGGTTCATTGCTACCAGACCGTTCCAAGCATAAGGCCAGTCGATACCATTCAGAGCCGGAAACAGAACACATGCTTCTTGGTGGAGATGATCCACCGAACCGTTCGGCTTGCAGTTCGTGCGGTTACCGCGTCCGCCGATGATGAAGCGGCCTTCCGCGTCCATGCGATAGTAGACCTGCACCCGTCGTGTTTCGGACACAGCATGGCCACCGGGAAGGACTTTGTCTCGGAGCGGGCCAGGCAGCGGATCCGTGGCGGCAATGAATGTGCGCACCGGCACGACAGATTCCTTCAATCCGGGCCAAATCGCCCCGCCATAGGCATTGGTTGCGATGACTACGTTGGATGCCGTCACATAGCCCTTTGGGGTTGTGAGCTGCCAGTCAGCACCCGCCGCCTGCTTGATTTCGAGAACTGGCGTATCGCCAAACAGGTGCGCTCCCTCAGACTGTGCAGCGGCTGCAAGCCCTCGGGCGTATGACAAAGGTTGAAGGCTTCCTCCTCTGTGATCCAAATAGCCGCCACAATAGCGCTTTGTTCCGAGAAGGTCGCTGATCGCACGACGTGTAAGAGGCTCGACTTCTGCGCCCTCGCGGCGCCAATCGTTGACCCACGCATCTCGTGCAACTAGGCCGCGCGCGCCAATAGAACCTTGCACATATCCTGGCCGCCTTGCCTCGCATTCAATAGCGAGGCGATCGATCAGGGACAACGTGTCGTCACATGCGGTTTGCGCTAATCCGATGAGGTAGCGTCCGCGGGTTTGTCCGTAGCTCGTCAAAAGCTGACTAGGGAGTACCTTAAATCCGGGATTGATCTGCCCGCCGTTTCGCCCAGACGCTCCCCACCCTGGCTGATGTGCATCGAGCACGGCCACATGCTTTCCCGCTTCCGCGAGATGCAGCGCTGCAGAGAGGCCCGTGAAACCGGCGCCGATGATCGCAACATCAGCCTCATGTGCGCCGACTAGCTCCGAGCAGGGCGGAGCTGGGTGTGCAGTCGCTCTCCAAAGCATCGCCTCGGTCGCTTGATCGTCCGTAGCGCACCTCAGTCTTGAGAGGTTGGACATTCGAATTCCTGGATTTCTCGTTTGTAGTTTGCCAGCTCCGCTTCAATTTGTTCGGCCGACCAGCCGAGGGTTTGTCCGAGAGTTTGAGCCATCCGGGGGGCGTCATCCAACGCCATGCCAGGATACCAACCGGTGCCCAGGCGTCTGAACAGAAGGTCGGACAGGGTTGCCACATGCTCATCCAGCACCAGTCGCCGCATTGCATCGGGTTCCAGTGCCTTCATTTCCCGGACGTCAAAACAACGAGAGCCGCCAACGGCGCCTTGTGTGCGGCCTCTGGCAACACCGTCGCGCTTTGGTCGCAGCCGCTTTTTGATCGTATCGTGAATTGTTTTGGCCGTGATCCTGTGCACCATTAATGGTCCACCGGCGAGAGTGAGAAGATCGGGCATTCCCTCTTGTGCATGATCATGCAATTCCGGGATCAGATTCTGCTTGCCTTCGACCTCAGGCTTGTGCGGCATCGGCCGGATACCTGTCCAGCAATAGCATACATCCTTGGGAGACAAGCGATGCCTTGGAAACAAGGCGTTGAAGTTGTCGAGAACGGATTCGATGTCGTCTCGTTGCGATACCGGCCTGTCGAGGTTCTGGTCATTGGGCCATTCCGTTGGCCCAATGGTATGGTAGCCAGGCACGGCAAGAGAATAAAAGGGATAGCCGCGGCGATCGAAGGTCGCGATTGAATGGCCGGCGCAATCCTCCGGCAGCTCGACAACCAAGAATGTTCCCTTCGTCGCCGCTATGCGTTTCTTGGCTTTTTCTCCGGTCAGCCCCGCAACGCTATCAGCCCACGCGCCGGCCGCGTTGATGACCAGACGCGCATTGCAAGTGACCGTATAATTTTGGCCCTTTCCACGCAGCATCAGGCGCCAGCCGCCTCCGTCGCGGCGGGCTAATTCCTCAACCGCCACGTGATTATTGATAAATGCGCCGTTGCCTTCGGCAGCGAGTGCATAGTCGACCGCCAGGCGCTCGGGCCAGTAATATTGGTACTCTCGAAAGGAGAAAACGCCCTTCAACGGCTCGTCCGACTGCATCATCCTGATATAGGGCGTAGAGTCCCAAACGCTTCTGGGTATGTGTCGCGCATCGAGAGGCACGCTGGACGGCCCCAAGGCCTCCAACAGCTTGAAGGCAGCGGAAATCATCCAGGGTGATGCGTGATCACTCTGGCGAACCGGCAGAATCATGGTGGTTGCTTGCATATAATTGGAGTAGTCGAGAGCCATTTCCGCGCGGTGCTTCATCGTCGCGCGAGCGCGTCTCACCTGTTCAAGAAACCAACCCGGCCTCTTAATGAAGTTCCAAACAGGCTCCCCGCGATCAAAATAGCGCAGCCCACAATGGTTCACACGGCCGGATCGGCTGGTCGCACCAGACCCAAAATCGTTCCGCTCCACCAACAAAACGTCATAACCGGACCTTGATAGCAAATCGGCCGTGGCGGTGCCATTGATGCCGCCGCCGACGATTGCAACATCGAAGGTTCGGCCTTCGATATCTGATAAAGGGTTACCACTCATACCTGCTTTCAATCCCTAATCGTTCATCATGCCAGTGATTTCTGCGGATCGAGCACACAAAATGACAGCAGAAGCTGTCGCCGACTAGGTGCATTGTTGTCGTATCGGATATGGCGAACTTGTTATGCCTGCCCCATGAACAAAACGCGTTTTCCCACCGCCACGGTCAATGACCTCCGTTTGTTTCGGACTGTCTGCGATGTTGGAAGCTTCACTTTGACAGGAACAAGCTTCGGTCTTTCGCAACCGGGCGTTAGTCGCACTAAGCGGAAACTCGAACAGCGCGCGAGCCAGCCCCTGTTTGTTCGTACGGGGCGAGGCGTCATACCTACCAAAATAGGGGATTTGTTGCGTGGATTTTCTCAAGCACAGATTGCGAGCGTTGAGGATCTGGAGAATGCACTTGACCGTTTGAAAAATGCACACCCCAGCGAGGTAACGATGGTGTTGCCAAGCCGCATTGGCAGGCTATTGATACCACCACTCGTAACGATTTTGGCAGCGCGCTGGTCGGAAGTCACATTGAGAATTGAGGCGCAGGTGCCATCGACGATTCCCATCAGTGTACAAAATGCGGCCTTTGACTTTGGCATCGCCTATGAGCCTGACTTAGGTTCGGCGCAGACGGGTGGACGGTTCGCCCGCGAAACGCTTTGGCTGGTAGGAAGTAGCAATCACATCGCCTCCAGCTTTTTTGCAAGGCGGCGAAGCACACTTGCGGCATAGTCGACAAATGTTCGGATTTTCGCTGCCGTCAGGCGTCCTTCGGAATGCATAAGATGAATCGGCAATCTTCGATCCTCGAACCTCCCCAAGAGCTCAACAAGCTCACCGGCCTGAAGCGCGTCGGCGACCTGATAGGATAAGGCTCTCGTTATGCCCCATCCGGACCTTGCAGCATCGACGGCCGCGTCGATCGTGTTGCAGCTAAGCGCCGGCTGTAAATGCACGCTGTGTCGCTCCCGGCCAACGACAAAGTCCCAGGTTGGAATGGGATTCAATCCGGTGGGCAAGATCGTTCGGTGCTGAGCGAGATCGCGCGGGTGATCAGGACGTCGCACCCGATCGATGTAGGACGGCGCGGCGACAGTGACACGTCGAAGCGAACCGACACGAACGGCCAGCAAAGAGGAGCCGGGTAACTCACCAATCCGAACCGCCACGTCGAGGCCTTCGTCAATCAGGTTCACGACCCGATCGACGAATAGCGTTTGCGCTGACACCTTGGGGTTGGCATCAACGTAGTCTCTGACAATTGGCGCAACGAACGTGTGGCCAAAGTTTACCGGGGCCGTCACGCTGAGCACGCCTTGCGGTTCTGCGTGAGCGCCAGAGGCGGACGCCTCGACCGCTGCAAGATCTGCAAGAATGCGAACGGCATCATGGAAGAGTCGTTCACCGGCCTCGGTCAGCGAAACCTGTCGCGTTGTGCGGATGAACAATCGCGTCCCGATCCGATCTTCGAGTGCTGCAATAAGCCGCGTGACAGATGGCGGCGACATCTGGAGGTGCCTGGCCGCAGCATTGAAGCCGCCGCTCTCTGCAACAGCGACGAAGGTTTCCAACTGCCGGAAGCGACCCATTTATTTCAAAATCCGGAATTATGTGTTTTGAACATACACTATTCATATCTGGGATGAAACAATCGATATTCCTGCTCATCAGCTCGAAGGGGCTTGATTGAGCAGGAGTAGACCATGGCACGGGCATTCGCGGAGATCGCATTCACACCGTCTGTGAGGGCCGCCCAGACCGCACAAGGTTCGGCAGAAGCCTACGCAAAGTTTCTCGCACCAGACGCTGATCGCGGCGACCGGTTGAGCGACCGTGAGATCACCTTCATCACGGCACGTGACGGGTTCTACCAGGCGACGGTGTCCGAGACCGGATGGCCGTATGTGCAGTTCCGTGGCGGACCCGCGGGCTTCCTCAAAGTCCTAAACGATCGAACGATTGCCTACGCCGACTTCCGCGGCAACCGGCAATACCTGAGCGTCGGCAACCTCAGTATCGATGATCGGGTTTCGCTCATTCTCATGGATTATCCCAACCGCCGCCGATTGAAGGTCTGGGGCCATGCGAAACTCATCGGCATCCATGACGACACCGAACTCGTCGCCAGCCTGCATGTCGAGACCTATAGGGCAAGACCCGAGCGCGCCGTGATCATAACGATCGAGGCCTACGATTGGAACTGTCCCCAACACATTCCGCAGCGTCTGACGCTCGAAGAATTCGAGCCCCACGTCGCCCCGCTGCGCGACGAGATTGCGCGCCTAACGGCCGAGAACACGGCGCTCAAAGCTTCGCTTGGAACGCAATCGTCCAAGCGCAAATCCTGATCGTGGCAAGCGATCAGCCCACCAGCGAAGACTGAAAGGAAATTGAAATGGCACACAACCTGAAGACGTTTGTCACCCTAGCTGTCATTGCAGCTGGTTTATCGATGCAGGGCTTGACGGCCCATTCGGCCGTTGCAGCAAACACCAAAGCAATTGATGTCAGCGGATTGATTCAATACCGCAGTGAGACAATCGATGGTCTGAAGATTGCCTATCGCGAGGCCGGTGACCGATCCAAGTCGACCATCTTGCTGCTGCACGGGTTTCCAACCTCGTCGCACATGTTTCGAAACCTGATCCCCAAACTTGCCAAGCGGTATCACGTGCTCGCGCCGGACTACCCGGGCTTCGGTGCATCGGACATGCCGGCGGCGAAGGACTTCGAGTACTCCTTCGCCAACATCGCTCGGATGATGACTGAGCTACTCAATCGCAAGAAGGTCGACCGCTACGCTGTCTACCTGATGGACTACGGTGCGCCCGTGGGATATCGGATGTTCGCCTCAAATCCTGAGCGTGTTTCCGCATTCATCATTCAAAACGGAAATGCCTATGAGGAAGGCCTGCAAAAGTTTTGGGATCCGATCAAGGCCTATTGGGCAAATCCAACTGCTGTGAATGGGGACAAGCTTCGTGGTTTCTTGAATCTGGAAACAACGAAGTGGCAGTTTACGCACGGCACGAAACGCCCCGAACTGATCAGCCCTGACAACTATTGGCACGTCCAATACCTGCTCGATCGCCCCGGCAACCAAGAGGTCCAGCTCGAGCTGTTTCTGGACTACGGCACCAATGTTGGGGAATACGCAAAGTGGCAGGCGCTGTTTCGTAAACATCAACCGCCGGCCCTCCTCATGTGGGGAAAGAACGACCACATCTTCCCAGAACAAGGCGCCCATCCCTACAAGCGCGATCTGAAAGACTTGGAGTTCCACATCCTCGACACCGGTCACTTCGCACTCGAAGAGTTTGGTGATCAGATCGCCGGTCGTATCCTTGCTTTGCTTGATCGCCTAGATGGTTGACGATTTATTCGTAACAAAAAATGCGTCACGCTGTGATGTTTGCGGCGTGACGACATTTCATTCGAGGAAGCTGTTCTCAATATCCGTCAGTCGTTGGACTTGATATCGCTCGTACGCGCCACACCGACTAATTCGGATCGGCGAGTTCCTCGGCTGGCAGGTCGAACACAATCCGCACCCGCCTGCTTGTGTGCAGCTCGCAGAGATGATCCACCCCCACTGAAGTTGTCCGACTCGAAGTATGGGTTATAGGCCCACAAGGAGGACCAACGATGCGGTCTCGCCGCCAATCCTGACACAGGTGAAGGATGACAAGGGCAACGAGGTCAAGGGCGTGCTGCACGGCGGCCAGACCGGTCATGTCTACGCCCACCGTGCAAGCGACTGCTCGCTGATCCGCTTCTCCGAGGCGATGGTTCCGCAGGAGAATATGTGGGTGCTACTAACTGCCGAAGGTGCGCGCATGCTGCCGGGCGCGAATGGTGGTGTTGAGTGGTCGCCCATGGCGATCGACGCGGCAAAGGGTCTGACCTTTGCCATCAACCTGCACCAGCCGATGACCTATCACGTCGAAAGCACGCCGTACCCGGCCGGTAAGCTCTGGCTCGGTGGTGCATTCAAGGTGATCCCTGGCGAACAACAGTGGGGCAACATCACTGCGGTCGACTACAACACCGGCAAGATCCGCTGGAAGGTCAAGACGGCTCAGCCGATGATCGGCGGCATCATTGCAACGGCCGGCGGGCTGGTTTTCGCTGGTGAAGGCAACGGTCTCCTCAAGGCTTACGATTCCGCTACCGGTGGTAAATTTTGGCGCTTCCAGGCCGGCGCAGGCGTCAACGCGCCGCCGTCGTCCTATACGGTCGATGGCAAGCAGTACATCGTTGTTGCTGCATGCGGAAACACGCAGCTAAACTACAATCGTGGCAACAACATTATTGCGTTCACTTTGTCCGACTAGGCAGCGCGTACAACTGAAGATCAGGGAGAGGCGGCATCGCCTCTCCTATTTCATTTGATCGAAATCTACGATTGAAGGAGAAGCTTGCCCATGATCGCTCGCTGGCTTGCCGTCTTTGGCCTGGCACTTGGCGTAACGTTTGAAGGCGCCGGGGGAGAAGAATTCAACCTGGAAGAGACCGATGCTCTTTGTGCGATCTGCCATGGTGACGCCGGTTGCCCGAGGATCGTGAAATCCCGATTATCTGGGGCCAGACATGGTATTACATTTATGTTCAACTTCGCGACTACAAAGCCGGGCGCCGTGCCAATGAGATCATGTCGGGCATTGCCGCCGGTCTTGAGAAGAACGACATGAAGGCGCTGGCCAGCTATTTCACCGAGAAGGCGTGGCCGGCCGCACAGATTAAGGCCGACGAGACTGCTATCACAAAAGGCGAACGGCAGACAGTCGCCGGCCAGTGTTCCCAATCCCACAGCACCTATAAAGGCGATAGCCGGATCCCGCGTCTTGGAGGACAACATCGGGAATACATGACCAAGACGATGCTGGATTTCAAAAATAAGGTTCGGCTGAATTCCCCAGCCAAGGGATCGCTCATGGCGTCTTATAGTGACGAAGATCTCAAAAACATCTCGGAGTATCTGGCCAACTTGCGCGTGCGGTAGCAAAGCTTGACGGTTGCGAGGTTGCTGTCTGCCTAGCGCCGCGCGTACCGACGCATTCGCTGCAACGGTAATACTAGCCGTCATGGAGCACCCGACAGTGACCCCTACATGACGGGCAGGCAAGCCAGCGCCGACGGCCGCGCTTTCACCTTTGGGACTGCGCTTTGGGCTATGGCCGTGCCCCGAGGTAGCCCAATCTAACCGTATGCTCCGCCACCGTCGTGTTACCGGCCAGGGCTGGCTTCGCGCGGGCTCGGCTTTCTCGGGCCGGGCCCTTTTCCTTACTCACTGGCCCACGGCGCGTGCCGATGGCCTTCCGCAACAGCTGTTATCAGCCGCAACGTCCATGGTTGCGGGGGTCTTGCGCCCCGTATCCAAGGCATAAACGGTCTTTGGCTTGCTGCCGAGCAGCTCGCCGGGCTCGCGGTAGTCGAGAGCCATATTGCCAAGCCAATCGGTGAACGCCGTGCTGATCATCATAGTTATAACTCAAGTAAATAGCGAAAGATTATCTGCTAATCAGATATTTAATTTTATTAATACGTGAGATTTACTTGCAAACTTACTTAGATGCGATATTAAAAAAGGAAAAATAGTGAACTAAATCTATATATTTATTTGATATCGATGAATATTATCCATAACCAAAACGATGGTGGTGGCAGACCTTAGGCCCCGTAATACGGATCGAAATAGATTTGCTGTTCCGGTGCATAGGCGAACGGCGAAGCGTTGGCCGCCATTCTGCCCATTTGGTCTTGGGCGACCGTCTGCGAAACCTGCGTCACGGTGTGTCAACGGCG
>JAUVMS010000285.1 GCA_030600135.1 Hyphomicrobiales bacterium
CGTCAGCCTCGATGCCGCCACGTGCGTTGCACAGTTGCGTATAGGCGGCCGACCCCGGGTCGCCGCCAACATTGGCGACGCAGAGGTACTGCAGAAAGCTTGCGGCGTCAGACCCGGAGATCTCGAATTTCGTGAATGAGCTCTGGTCGATCAGAACCACGCTCTCGCGGGCCGCACGATGCTCGCGCCCGACTGTGTCGATTTCGTGGGCTCGGTCCCAGCTGTAGGTCGGCGAGGGTGGTTGACCGCTTGCGGCGAACCAGTTTGCCCGCTCCCAACCGAATTTTGCTCCATAGACAGCGCCCTGCAAATTGAGCGTTTGATAGAGCGGGCTGCGCCGGATGCCGCGCGCGCTCGCCAACTCATCACCGGGCCAGGGACTTGCATAGTATCTGCCGTAGCTCTCAATGGCTCTGTCGTGCAGAAATGCATGGCCGGCGTGCAGCGGGCCGAAGCGACGGACGTCGAACGGCCATAGATCCAACCCGGGGTCGCCATCGAGAACCCAGTGGGCCATCGCCTTGCCGGCGCCACCAGAAGCGGCGATGCCGGACGTGAAGGCACAGGCGACGAAGAAATTTGCAAGGCCCGGCATTGGCCCCATGATGGGTTCACCATCCGGGGAGATTGGAATGGGGCCATTGGTGATGGTGCGGATCCCGAGATCCTTCAGGAGAGGCAGCCGACGGGCGGCAGGTTCGTAAATCTCCTCCAGGCGATCCAGATTGCCGTCGAAAAGATGGCGCTCCTGATCCCAAGGTAACCCGTCCTTTGAGCCAACTGCCTTGGTCCTCTTTTCCCATCCTCCGATTGCCAATGCGCCGGGTTCGGGTTTGGCGTAGTAGTTGCCGTCAGGATCGCGAAAGGCTGGCAGGCCATCCGGGACCTTGTTAGTTTTTTCAGTGACAATATACTGGTGCTCCACAACACCAGCGGGGATTTCGACACCAGCAAGCCAGCCGACCTGCCTGGCCCATAGTCCGGCCGCATTGACGACGGTTTCGACCGCGATCGTGCCCTGGTCCGTTACGACGTGGGTGATGCGGTTTGCATCGCGCAGTAGTTCCGTTACTCGACAATGTTCGACAATCCGGCCACCGCCTGACCGAAAACCCTTGGCATAGGCCTGGGTGAGGCTATAGGGGTCGATATGACCATCGGTCGGTATGAAGGCCGCGCCGACGAGATCGTCGGTCTCCATCAGTGGGTACAAGTCGCGGGCCTCTGCCGGCGTCAGCAACTCCATCTCGAAGCCGGCGCCGCGCGCCGCCGTATGGGAGCGCAGCAATTCCTTCCACCGATCCTGGGTAGCTGCGATCCTGATACTGCCAACTTTCCGCCAACCGGGTGCCTGGCCGGTTTCCTCTTCCAGCTTATCGAACAGCCGCACGCTGTCGTTCATGAGCACAGTGAGGTTTTGGTGCGACCGGAATTGCCCGACCAGTCCCGCGGCGTGCCATGTGGCGCCGTCGGTGAGCCCCGCCTTTTCCAATAGCACGACGTCGCGTTCGCCGGCCCTGGCCAGATGGAACGCGATGCTGGTGCCAATCACTCCACCGCCAATCACGACGATGCGGGCGCTAGTCGGAAAAGTTTTGTCCATGAAATCGTCTCCCAGCCCGAAGTCACCCCTTAGGCGGCTGAGCGTCGGCGCCGGTTGGTCCGCCGCGAACGCTTGGCCTGCGTGCCACCGACATCTTGGCGTATCCACCCGTCCGGGAGCGTTGAGCGGCCGTCAACCAGCCCATCGAATTCGTCGCGTATTCGCCGGTCGACGCCCGGGTCGACGGCAAACCTGTTCGGCGTTGACAGAATTTCCAGCGCCCTGTTCATCGCCCGCTGATGGATTGTCGAAGCGCCTTCCAACTCCCATTTCTCGCGCAACTTTCTGTCGGCGAGTTGCGGCATGAATGTCGCGTCGTGCATGCGCTTCAATGTCTCGGGGTTGGCCGCGAACATGCCGGCGGGTCCGGTGGCTTTGATTTCCTCGAGTGAGACGCTTTCCTGCGAAAATCCGAACCCATTGCGGACATACTTGATCATGAGCGCGATCTCGTTGTCGATGACAACCTGGCCGAAATCAAACGACATTAATGCATCCTGCAGCGCGCCCATGACGATGAAACTGACGCCGGAAACCGCACCGAGCAGCGGCGACATGCCCTTTTCGAATCCGGCTTGGGCATCGGCGACTTTGGAATTGGTCAAGCCAAGATAGCCACCAGAAGGAACGTTGTAGAACCGTCCCATCTGGCAGACCGCCGAATTCATCATGCCGATCTCTATCGCCCCCGGCGCATAGGCGCCATCGCGCATGTCGGCAAACACCGGCAAAAAGTTGTAGATCTGTGCCGTGCCCGGTTTCGACATCTGGACAAGCGTCGCGGCGGCCAGCCATTCGGCGTTCATCAATGTCAGCATTCCGGCGAGCGAGAGCGGCGTGCTCAAACCGCCCATGGGGGCGATGGTTCCATAGGCCGTGATGTCGTTCTCGGCATAGAACATCAACATTTCGGTGCTGTCGAAGTCCATGGTCAACGGCGACACGATCGAGCAATAGCCGAAGTTGATGAACGGGCGTTCCAGGTAGGCTTCCCTCGATCCGGCGATGAGTTCGCCGAGCTTCAGTACCTGGCGCGCCTCGCCGACATCGATGACGGATGTCCGACACGGCTTCACGCAGTTTTTGAGCGCCGGATAGAACCGCGACAGGCTGAATTGTCCGGTGGGGGCATCGTCGGCCAGTGTCGAAATCGAGAAAAGGTCAAAACCCGGCAGTTCGTTCACCATATGGGCAATTCGGGCAATGTCGTCGGAAGTGGCGCGGCGGCACTTGCCGCTCACGGGATCGACGATGTCCGGCGCCGAGCTGGCCGTTGCGATCACCGGCAACTTGCGCGGAAAGGTGACATCGTGGTCCGGATCGCGGCCGCGCAGCGTGATCGTCGGGGGAATGAGCTTGCGATAGCGCTCGACCACCTCGGAAGGGATGCGCACAATTTCTGTTTCGTGATTGACGTTGGCGCCATGTTCGGCAAAGCGGTGGCGCGCCTTTTCGTTGCGCACCAACAGCCCCACCTCCTCGAGTATTTCCAGTGAACTCTCGTGAACATAGCGAACATCGTCATCGCTCAGATACGAGAAGTAGTTCATGGGCGTCACCGCATCTGGTTGGCGTGAGCGATCGAACGACGCAGCGTGTCGCACAATCGGAGACGGTAACTATCGAGCGTACCCATCGGATGGTATAATGACAAACAATGCATTTGCACTCTAAGGGATCAATTTGGTTATGGCTCGGGGCGAGCAAATAGACGCACTGCCGCCGCTTGAATGGTTGCGCGTCTTTGAAGCCGCAGGCCGCCTGGGCAACTTCACAGAAGCCGCCAATGAGCTGGGCTTGACGCAAGCCGCCGTCAGTCAACGGATCCGCAATCTGGAGTCCCGGCTAAGCACCCATCTGTTTTTGAGGCACGCGCGTGGTGTCGAGTTAACCGCCGATGGCGAGGCCTATCTGCCTCATGTCCAAAACGCCCTCACAGCGCTGGTGCGAAGCACGGCGGATCTCTTCGGTGCAGCGCGCAGCAAAATCACCATTGCGACACCATCCTCGGTGGCACAATTGTGGATTGCACCAAGACTTGTGGCTCTGGCGGTGGACCAACCAAATCTCCAGATTTCAGTCACCACTGTGCATCGGCCGGCAGACTATGCGGCCGCAGAAGCGGATTTCGACGTTCGTTTCGGGGTGGGTGAATGGCAGGATCGTCGAGCGGTGCGACTATTCGAAGAGGTGCTCGCACCGGTCGCTGCACCGCTGCTGATCGAGGGGTCGAGGATCGACTGGCGACGTTTGCCGCAAATCGCAGTGTCTGGGCCGCGTGATGGTTGGCGGGAATGGGCGGCTGCGAGCGGTGTCGCGCCACCGAGGCCGCCTTCGCTCAGGTTTGACAGCTTCGCCCCCGCCTTACATGCCGCGAAATCCGGCGCAGGTGTGTTGCTTGCCTCGCTTGCGCTTACCGTGGCGGCATTGCAGGCGGGCACCCTCGTGCGTCTGCCGGAGCAGTCGGTCCAAATGGAACAGGGCTATTGGCTGACATGGCCAGTTTCGGGCGTCGTCCTGACCGGCCACGAAATCATCGTTTCCGCGCTCTGCCAAAGTGATGGAATGGTCATCTGACATGAACGTTCAAATTCGCGGGATCGATCGAGGGTCTTGCCTCGGACATGCAACTCACATCTCGATTAGGCGGCAGAACAAATCCATGAGCTGCCCCCGCGTTTCAAAGCCGATGCCAGGCTCATTGGGCGGCGTCGTCATGCCGTCAGCGATTTTCCGATCATCCGAAAAACCACCAAATGGTTGAAAATTGTGCGGGTTGCATTCACAGCCACCGAGGCCTAGGCCGGCGGCCACGTGCAAACCGAATAGATGTCCGCCGTGGGGCTGGAAATCCCGTCGCGACCAGCCCGCATCGAGGAACAATTCTATAATGCGGGCATACTCCGCCAGACCGTAACAATGGGCCGGATCAAATGTCAGGACGTCGTGGCCTGCTCGCAAGTCCCCATAGCGCATCTGGTTGGCGCGAGCGATTAACGACAGTTGGCGTCGGTCCGCCTATGCGCGCCGCCAACCAAACTAATGGTGCCGAGGGGCGATGACAAACAATTCTAGTTGGTTCTGAGGGGGAATTCGTGGAGGTTCAGACCAGTTCGCGATTCTGCTTCCGGCGCAGGGACAGACATGCGCTCTCGAAGTTGTCGGCAACCTTGGCAATCCGACTTGAGCTTCCGACGAACCCGAACTTACGCAGGCGACCAGCGGTCCATGCCTCTGCCTCCGCCAGCCGGCGCGGTCGTCGCGTACGCATTTGTTCTTACGGACGGCGGGAGTTCGACTTAGGTGGTGATCTTGAGGCCCATTGCTGCGACCTCCTGTCCGCCAAGGCGACGTGTTGGAATATCCATTGGGCCCGCGCGCGCGGCGCAAAGCCGTGTAGACCCATTGGTTACACTCAATGTTCGGCATCAAGCGCTAGTTGGTCAACCGCGCGTCCCCGCCCATACTTACACTCTCCATAACAGGCATTCCGGCGACAATGTTATCGCCACTGGCTTGGATGCGCAGCACGCCATTGCCTTCGAGTTCGATAAAGTCGGCAATCATGCTGAAGTAGTCAGAATTGGCATTGATGTCTCCATTGCCGGTGATGCGCAACTTGGCTTGAGGTGTGTAGAAAATGCCGACGATATGGATATTGCCGCCACCAATGATCGTGTTGGTAA
>JAUVMS010000416.1 GCA_030600135.1 Hyphomicrobiales bacterium
CCCACATCAAGCCGTTGCGACCCTGCCCAGCGCTCAATTTCGCCGCATCCCTTTGGGACACTGCGTTTTTTCGCCCCGGCCGTCGTCGCGTCGCTGGCCCGATGCAACCGCATCGCGATGCGCACCGCTCCTCGTCGGAGACGAAAAAACCACAGGTGTCGCGATCCACACGAGTTCTTCAACAACCTGCTAAGGATGTTCGAATTCGGATACAATTAACCACAAACATTCTTCGGAATTTAACATCCACCCTGCAGACTGTGATCTGAGCATGAGCCAAGACGTCATTCTTGTCGCGGCTTGCGCGCTTATTGATGACGATGGGCGCGTATTGCTTGCGCGGCGGCCGCCAGGCCGCTCAATGGCTGGCCTTTGGGAGTTTCCCGGGGGCAAAATTGAAGCGGGAGAACGGCCCGAGGACGCTCTGGTGCGCGAGCTCAAGGAAGAGCTTGGCATCGATGTGTCCGAAAGTTGTCTCGCGCCACTCACCTTTGCCAGCCACGCCTACGAGACGTTCCATCTGCTCATGCCCTTGTGGGTGTGCCGCGGTTGGGAAGGTGAAATCCACGGTCGAGAAGGGCAAGAACTTGCCTGGGTCCGGCCGAACAAACTGAGCAGTTACGAAATGCCGCCGGCTGACGTCCCATTGGTCGCATTTCTAAGGGACTTTCTGTGACTGAACACAGGCTATGAAGGATCGAGGCGCGAGAACGATGTGGCAGATTTTTGGACACCACAATGGAGATGATCGCAGGCGAAGCGTAACCCGCTATGGCCGGTCGATCGCCGCGAATGTCAAACGATTTTCCAAAGATACCTCGGGCGCCACGGCGATTGAATATGCACTCATCGCGAGCCTGATATTCATGGCCATCGTCCTTAGTGCGACCGCGCTTGGCAATGCGGTGAGCGGAAGCTTCGAAGAAGTCGCCACCGAATTCGAGAACATAAACAGTTAGAGCAAATTTAATGAATACGGGGCCATTTGACCGGATAGGCTTGGTCTCTGGCTAGGCGCGCTTTGCGCCGCGGTGCGGTGCCACCACAAGCGGAGCGCAACAACGTCCAGGGGCCAAGCATATCCGGCCTGCGGTGGATCAAATCGGCCCATCGGACTGTGTTGCGCCGCTTGCCCGATGCGCCGCATCGCGCTTCGCGCCGCGCCTTGCCGAGTGAACCGATTTGATCCCATCAAATGACCCCGTATTCATTAAACTTGCTCTAGTTCGTTCAGCCCTCAGGGTTGGCACCGTTTGGTGTGGAAAGTGATCCGAGGCCGCGATCGCGCCGGACGCAAGTCCCCCCATTTTGACGTGAGCGGTTAGCCCGCTCTTTTCTTGTCCCCGACAGGTTTCACCCCGAATGAGGCTTTCTCGCCGGCCGAATACTCCGTCGCGCCCAAGGCACTCGCAAGACGTGTGTCGGCGGTCCCAGGAGCCAATGGTTTCTGCTGGCTCTCGTGCGGTGCCCATGCGGTCAAAGTAATAATTTCGAATGTCGCCGTAACCCGCCCCCGCGCGTCACCATGGCGTTCACTGTAGATCTCGCACGCACGCATCAAGGTCGTGCGCTTCAGCATTGATCGTTTGCGATCGAAGAGCACGTTCCCGGCCCCCATCGCCCGCAACTCCGCCATCAGTGCAATTGGCGTCGCATAACTTACCGTGGCGATGTCACGATCGGCCACCGGCAGCGCCAAACCGGCACGTTGCAAAAGCGCGCCCAATTCCCGAACATCGCCAAACGGTGCCACCCGAGGGCTCGCACCACCTTCAATCTCCGCTTCGGCCGTCATGAACGCCTCGCGCAGCTCACAGAGCGTATCCCCGCCGAGCATTGAAACCAGCAGCAGACCGTCAGGCCTCAATGCTCGTCGCATCTGCGCAAGCACACCTGGCAGATCGTTGACCAGCTGCAGCGAAAGCGCCGATGCGATCAGATCCAGCGATTGATCGGCAAACGGCAAGGTTTCCTCATCGCACACGACACTCGGCCGGATGAGCCTCTGGGCAAGCGCCATGATGCTTTCGGTTTGCACCAGAGTCCCAACCTTCGGCAACCGACTCAAGCGCTCCGCCACTCGTCCTGTGTGGGCCCCGACAACGGCGCAAATCGCAAACTCGCGCTGGATGGCACTCAAACGCTCGGCAAAGTCCTGCGCACTGCGATCGAGCAAAAAATCGTGATGCGCAAGGCTGTCCGCTGCGCGGGTTCGGCGCTTTCGAAGAAGGGCACGGTCAAAGAGCTGCTGGGCGGAATTCATTGTCGGTAACCCGTATCGTGCCAGTGCGATGGTGCAACAAACGCTTCGGTAGTCTAACATGACCGCGTACGTACGTAGCAGGGGCTGATCGGATTGTTTGAGTTTGCTGGCAGATTTGCGCGGCGGAGCGATGCCGTTGTCCGGCCCCTACTCCGACAGCTTGGCTCCGCCGCCAGGGCATCGGCCGATTTCCTTGTTCCACCGATTTGCCTGGCTTGCCGCAAACCGCTTGGCGAGCACAACCAAATCTGTCCAGATTGTTGGCGTGGCATCGAATTCATACGCCCGCCCGTTTGCGAGCGATTGGGCATCCCCTTGCCATTCGACACGGGCGAGCCTGCCGTTTCTGCCGCCGCACTCGCCGCCCCCCCAACCTATGATCGCGCCCGAGCCGTGGCGAGCTATGGTGGTGCAATGCGTGATCTCATTCATGCCTTGAAGTATTCCGACCGCCACGATGGCAGGAGGTTGTTCGGGCGTTGGCTGGCGCTCGCTGCCGCTCCTCTCGCCCCGGACGTCGATGTTGTGATGCCCGTGCCTCTCAGTCGTTGGCGCCTGTTGTCGCGACGGTTCAATCAATCGGGCTTGCTGGCGGAAGAACTGGGGCGCCATCTGACCCTGCCCGTCGACACGCTCACCCTCGCGCGCGTCCGTCGCACCCGCAGTCAAGTAGGGCTTACGCCGGCGCAGCGCCGCCGCAATGTCTCGGGCGCGTTCAAATTGGTGCCGCGACGAAAAGATCGGGTCCGCGATCGTCGGGTACTGCTGGTCGATGACGTAATCACCACTGGCGCTACCGTTGAGGCCTGTGCCGCAACGCTCAAGCGAGCAGGCGCCTCGGGTGTCGATGTGGCGGCGCTTGCACGCGTACTCGACCCGATCACTCCGACCGTCTGACCGCCCTGTCATATTGAGGCTAGTCCAATGGTAAGTCGCTGATATTGCGAGCGATTGTCTGTCAATTTCACCGAAAATGCGATATAGTTTCGCGAATCAACTGATTCGCGCGCGGTATCAATGCTACGCATTACGATTTACACAGCTCTCCTTTGCCCCTATTGCCATATGGCAAAGCGGCTGCTCGGCACCAAATCGGTGCCGTTCGACGAAGTCGACGTGACCTTTCAGCCCGAAGCGCGGGCCGAAATGCGTGACGCTGCGGGAGGCGAGAACAGTGTCCCCCAGATTTGGATTGGGGACAAACACGTTGGTGGCTGCGACGAACTCTACGAGCTCGAGCGGCAGGGCCAATTGGACGGATTGCTGATGCCAGCGTCCTGATGCGCAAGCCCATTTTGGCCGGCATGTGGTGATCCACGATGATGGAGACTCAGTTTCGAGCAGCCTTGGTTCAGCTGAGATCAAGCAGATCCATTGATGCCAACGTCCACGAGGCCTCGCGTTTGATCCGCGAGGCTGTCGGCGGTGGCGCGCAGTACGTCCTCACCCCC
>JAUVMS010000380.1 GCA_030600135.1 Hyphomicrobiales bacterium
CCGATGCATCCAAGGGCATGTTCGGCACCGATCCAACCAAAGACCCCTTTAGTCCCCGGCGTTGACCACGGCGCCTAGTCCACCAGAACCCCTTATTTATCAATGCCTTAATGGCGCCAGCTCATGCTGCCCGACATTGTGAATGCATGCGCCGCAAAATGGCCCAAAAAGTCATCAATCTACCAGCGCATGGGCGTTGAGGGGTGTGCATCTTCAAGATTTCGCAACCCGTTTGTGAGTATACCTCATGCCCATGTGTATCGCGTTTCGTCATTGTACAATCATATTAGCGCTAGCACTGGCCGCCGGGCTATTGCCAGCCGCTAACTCGACTTCCGCCCAAGCCGCGGGACCAGCCGCCGAGCTTTGGCCCGGTGGCAGCTACGGCCTTTCATCTTACGAAAACGACAACTGGGTCCCATTGAAGGGGCACAGAACGATTTTTCACTGCTCAGGTTATGGCTGCCGCAAGATGGGCCGATTTGTCTTCACCGACGGCGATATCTTCGAATTGGCCTTGATCATGTCGCTTGCATTGGACGATGACACCGCGGCAACCGAGCGTTCGGCCATGGCCCAGGCGGTTTCCTGGATGGAACAGCGCGTTGGCCGCGTACTCGGCACCAATCGAGACAAGGCCAGCATCGGCTTCTTGGCGGCAGGCAACGCCGGCCAGCAGGATTGCGTCGATGAAGCTCGCAACACAGCGGCCTACCTGGCCGTCTTGCAGGCCAACGGTCTCATCAGGCACCACGGCAAGGCCCAAGTCGTCAACCGAGGCAATATTTTTAGCGGCGCCATGCCCCATTACGGAGTCGTCATGCGCGAAACCGCAAGCAAACGCGTTTGGGCCGTTGATTCAGGTGTCGGCGCGAATGGCTCATTGCCACGTATCGAAAATGCAGAGCGCTGGTATGCTCGCGGTGGCTCGCGCCCGCCTCGATTCCAGTTCTAGCAGCAGGCTGTTGAAGAACTTGGTGAGGTCGCCGCGGTCATTACTTTCGTCGACGTTGGCACGCCAACAAAGCAGCGACACGCCACAAATTGAACAAACTGACTACTCATATTTGCAGTGTCGCAGTTGTACGCGACCTAGCGGCCTACCGCGTTCAGGTTTAGCGTCGGTAAGGTAGGCCGCCACCTCACTTCCAACGGAGCAAAACTGAATTCGACTTACCGCAGTTTGCGTCAAGTGAGCTGTCGGTTTGCCGTAGATCGATTGATGGAAATCTCGATCGCTTGTTGAGTCGAACTTACCGCGCCCAGAATTCGTTTGCTCTCCGGCATTGTTGGAGAGAAAATATCTTATTGCTCTCTTCCTAATTTCACTGGCGAACCGTGAGGCCGTTCCGTCCGATGCGGAAGGCCTCCAACGGCATCTCAAATCATCGCGTTGAAAAAACGTGCCGTCTCCAACCCGACCTTGAGCGACGGGTCTTGGGTCGATAATTAATCTGCCGAGGTGCCAGGTCGGCGCACGCTTGCCCGTTAGCCGGATCACATCTGCTCTGGCCATAATCATAGTCTTCGATCCGCGCCCTCAATTGCCCGCCGATCGGTGCCGCCAACCGCGCATCGATCAGCAAATTGGGCATGAGGTATCTCGGGCGCGCACGTTCATCGCCATAGCCTGCGACCGGCGTCAGCGACAGCGGCGCGCGCGGGCCTGGGCGAACGTTGGCACGGATCGCGGGCCTATAGCCTAGGCCCTTTCCAGTCTTCTCGCGATAGTGATCCAGCAGGCCGACCAAAACCTCGCCGACGATGGTGCCTCCGACGGGCCCGAGTGTGTGGCCATGCAATGGCCTGACCGGAAATGCGCGGGCTTTGTCGTATCGGCGTGACGCTGGCGAACCGTATCTCAGCCCTTGGCCGCCAAAGCCTGTGTTGGCAGCAAGCAGGGCGTAGCGTTTCTTTCCGCTCTTGTGCGACACGCCGACGCGATATGACGAGACACCAAAGTTTGATGGTGCGCCAAACACCGCCGCCTCTTGCAGGACATAGTACCAAAGCGGCGTCTGCGCGGTCCGCAAGATCGCACGCGTCCGGCGATCAGGAGGCAAGCGGAAGTTTTGCCAATGGCCTCGGCCATTGCGTCCCTGATTGTATCGCCGACCATTTGCCAGCTGCAACTCGCCACGCTGATAGAGCACCGGCAAGATGCGATCGGCCACGTCCTGGCCAGAGGGCAAACGATAGGTCAACCCACGGCTCAGGTTGCGTGCGGGCAAGGAGACGACACCTCGCGGTTCAACCACGCTGGAGCGTCCCAAGTCGTGCAGGATCCTTGTGATCGCCGGGTCGATACGCCGCGCGAAGTTGAACCGTTCCACCGGATGCCGATCGATTGGGAAGAAATATCGCCAGTCGACGACGAGGTCTCGCGATAATGGTACGAACGCCGGAGCCCCGCCGCCTCGGCTCCTGCTCCCAGCTGCATCGAGCAGCGTTCGTCGAACGCCGCGGCGCAACTGATAATCGTTGCGAACCTGACTGTGGCCGTAGCGAAATGCGGCGACGGCGAATTCAACCGGAATAAACGGCTTGGCCCGCTTGCCGCGATATCGGAACCCTCGTGGGAAGAAAAAGCTGCGTCCCCTGGTGACAATGCTGCGAAGCTTTGCCACTCCGATCAGGCGCGGAAGAAAATCCTCGATGATGATCCGATGGTAGTAGTGAATGACATGGTCGCGGGCGACATCGAATAGCTCTTTTTGCTCCTTACGCGACATGTGCTGGGCATACTCGCGCGGCCCGCAATACCTCGACGCGCGGCAAAAACCGTGGATTGCCCGGCCGTGCCGCCGCTCGATCAATCGATCAACGATCGTGTTGTGGTAGGCGATGAATGCGGCGTGCAGCTGAGCAATCACGAAGTTCTCATCGTTCCTCGGATCGCCGATCAAAGCCCGTGAATCACCGCCCTCGGGGCCCGGCCGATCGCTTCCGTAAGTCCTCAGCAGATCGAAGCGGGCATAGGCGCCGCGGCCAAGCACGGGCCGCCCCACCCGCAGATAGGGGAGGCGATAAAGGAACGGTGCCCGCTCCGGACCACCGCCATAGACGCTGTCGAGGTCGAGATCCACCGTCCGTGCATTCTCGATCTCCGCCACCTCAACCGGCATGTTGAGCATCGAGGTGGTGTCGAGCGTGATGTCGTGGTCGATAAACTGCGCCAGAAACGTGTAGCCCGCCGGCATCTCGCTGTCGCCCGCCGGATGAGCCCCCTGCCCCCGTGGCTCCACCATCGAGCGGCCGAGACGGCGGGCGGCACTATCGGGCACGTGATATGGCGGCAATGCCAAGGCAGATTGAATGCCCGACGTCGCAAGGGGAAACAACCGCCCGAACCCGCGACTGTGCTTGCCGTTCCTGTCGATCACATAGGGGTTCGAGAACTGCCCGTAGCTTTCCACTCCGTGATAGGGCCCGTTCGTCCGGGGCAGCGACTGGCGGACCTCGACGCGGACACGGGCGCGCTGGCGATAGCCGGCAATCTCGCGCCTCGGCGGCGCGTGTCGTCGTTTTCGCAGGCGCGGTTGTCGGGGACGGCGGTACCGTGGCGCGCGATAGTCAAGCTGCCCGCGCCCAGCGAATTGGCCATAGGCAGCGCTATCGTCGAAGAACCAATGTCGCCCCTGCTGCGCGCTTGCAGGCTCGACATGGACCGTCGCAGCCGCGACGATCGCGAGAACAATGAGCCGTTCTCGGCCATAACTCATGGCGCCCTCCCTACCCGTGCATGACGCGGTAAGCCGGCCCCGGCAGCTTGATCCGTCGTCCCAATCTCGCGTTGGGCGATCCACCAAGTATCAATCGTACAAACGGAGTTCTCAAGTAAATAATGGAAAACTATTTACGACGAGACACGATATGTAGCCTAAGCGTTACATGAAGGAAGGTAAGAGTCTTAAGTAATATTGGGAGTGTGATAATCGATCGGCTGCAAAATATGTCCCAACAACCCCGGAAAAATTTTCAAATCCAACGGTAATACTCAGTCCGACGACAATCGATTTACCGCCATTTTCGGTTACGTGCCAGCTATGGTGAGCGCAGCTTTTCTATGTGGGTC
>JAUVMS010000158.1 GCA_030600135.1 Hyphomicrobiales bacterium
CACAACCGGCCGGAAGGCAAGAGGTTTCAAGTTTCACATTTTTTGAACAATCAACACGCCGAAGTTGCGCAGCGCCGCCTTGCGGTCGCTCGACTTAATTTGGGAATTCGGAGATCGTTGTCCGCGTTACGTGAAGCTTTTGGGCGGGCGAAATGGGAGCGGCGAGGAAGCGGGGAAACCCCGCCGCTCCAAGGGAAAGAGCCGGCTGCGAATACTCTTTCCCAAAAGCCAAAAGTCAATGGGTCGGCTGGCAGTCGTTCCACTCACGCCAAAGCCCGCGTCTGGTCAACTTTGGGCACGTTTGCGTTCGATAGCGGAACACGGAGTGCCCGACCGTCGCCCGCCATCGAACCGCGCCACATTGAGCTGGTTTATTGTGAGTGGTGCAAAACGTCCTACCTCGGCCCCCGTCCCACCAAAAATGATTTGGTCCCCTTAGCCCCTTGTTCCCTTGCTCCCATAAAGCCGTTGGGAAGCAATCTCAAGGCTAATACAATACCAGATGAGGTGGTTTCACGAGGGCGAAATCCGGGCAATGTTGTGAAGATTGTAGGGCGGTTTTCCGTAATCAGTTCAAATCGCAGAAGTAAATTGAAATATGAATCAATGGGAATAACGGCCAGTTCTTGGCATTCCGATTTGCAGCCGCTTAAAGGCTATGACTTTGCTGGCCTCAAATACAAGCCTAAAAATATAGGCCCTAGGAGAAGAAGACACAGGAGGGTGGCCAAACGGCCACCACTCCATTTCGCTCGAGAACGGCGATATTTATTTGAATTCCACGCGATGCCACGATCAGAAAATCGGGTTCGTCAGTCCGCTACCGAAATGCCACGTCAGTCCGGCGCGAACAACCGTGTAGTCGTGATCGAAGCGAACGCTTCCAGTTCCGGGCACGAATACGTTGCTGTCATTGAAGCCATGGTAGATCGCTTCACCACGCAGGCTTACGTTCTGCCAAATTTTGAACTCGACACCACCGCCAGCCGCGTATCCGGTGTCGCTGCGCCCGAACTTGCTGGCGAAGCCCGGTGCCGCCACACGGAAATCGCGATCAATGAAGGCCCAACCAGCGGTGCCATAAAACAGCATTTGGCCCACCGCCACGCCCAGTCTGGCGCGCGCCGTCGCGACATAGTCAATGCTGTTGGCCCAGTTCACATCGCCTTCAAATCCAAGAACCACCCAACTGTGCTGCATATTGCAACCGCCATGCAGACCGCCGACCACACCGTTCGAGCCATTCCGCCGCACGGTGACAGTCCCGGCCAAACGGCGAACCGAGGTGCTGCTGTCGGCGCCGCCGATATTGGCGCCCAAATAGCAGCCGGCCCACGAGTTGGAGAAGCTGGTCGGCATTGTACCGAAGCCATCATTGAACGTGTCTTGCGCCTTAGCCGGCAGCAGCGTCGCCAGCAAAAGCGCCCCCACCAAAGCGATCAGGGAAAGTGCCGAAGAAAAAGCATTCCACATTGCGCGATACCCCCACTACGCGAAGCGCCACGCAGATACAGCGACGCACGCTACCTATTGAAAATCAGGAACACGAACTACGCTACACAACCTGTTACTCACACAAGGTGGCCGGACTGTAGCGATGCGATTCGAGAAAGCGCAATGCGCCCTGTGGATCTCTGGTGGATTCGCAAATTCGAAATAAGAAAGCAGGAATAGTCTAAATTCTTCAATGCATTAGCGACTGTTGACAATGGCATTTACCCGTCGCACGATGTGGCGGTTGGGACACGATTGTCGTCATTTCGTTGTCACTCTTCCCCTATTGGAGCTGTAATCTGGGTGAGGCCCGCGACCGAACGCGAAGTTGGGCTCTCGCCATTGAGCTACCCCCTACGGCCGACTTGAACGCACCGGAACAAACACATGGCCCATCGCTTTTATACATTGGACGTCTTCACTGGCGAACGCTTCAACGGCAATCCGCTTGCCGTCGTTATTGATGCCGATGGTCTGAACACAACCCAGATGCAACGTGTTGCGCGCGGGTTCAATCTCTCCGAGACGGTCTTTGTCGCCAAGCCGGACAGCGCCGCACACACCGCCAGCATTCGGATCTTTACCCCCGGCCGAGAACTGCCGTTTGCCGGTCACCCGACAGTCGGCACCGCATGCCTGTTGGCCGATTTGCAACGGACAGACTTGGCGCGCCAGAGTGATGCAATCCTCGTGCTCGAGGAAGGTGTCGGGCCGGTACGCGTTGGCGTCCGCTTCACTCCGGACAAAGCCGCTTTTGCTGAGTTCGACGTGCCACGAATTCCGACACCCACTGGCGCAACGCCAAGCAACGAGGCTCTCGCAGCAGCGCTGGGGCTTGCCCCGGACGACATCGGCTACCGCAACCATCAGCCACTGACCTTGAGCGCGGGCGTGCCCTACACCTTTGTTCCTGTGCCGAGCCTCGACATCCTCGCCCGCGCTCAAATTGTCGCGCCAACATGGACCGATGTCTTTGATGATGAGGAAACGGGCGATCCCTATCTTTACTGCCGACAGTCCGAGAATGCCACGGCTGACTTCCGCGCCCGCATGTTCGCACCCACGCACGGCATCACCGAGGATCCCGCCACGGGTTCCGCCGCTGCCGCGTTTTCGGGCGTCATCGCGAAGTTTGATAATCTTGCCGACGGGCAACACCGCCTCTTGATCGAGCAGGGCGTCGAGATGGGGCGCCCGAGTCACATTTTCCTCGAGATGGATTTTAGGGCAAACGAGCTTGTTGGTGCGCGGATTGGTGGTCACGCTGTTAGGATCAGTCAAGGCGCCATCGAGATTTGAACGTCAGCGCCACAGCACGATGTCGCCGCAAAGAGCAACGCGAGGTTTGCGGATCATGAGGCGGTATGTCGAGATCCTTCGCCAGCAGCGCCATCCGGCAAAATTTCTGGCGTCGCGCCTGCTCATGAAGACCGGCGCTTGCAGCAAAATCGTCATGCAGCGCTCGGGCTATCGCCTGCGCTTCCACCCGACCGCTCTCTCATCGACGATTTGGATCAATCGGCGTGAAAAGGAGGCCGAGGAAGCATTCCTGCAGCGTTGCGTCACTGCCGGCGACACCGCAATTGATGTCGGCGCGAACATCGGCACGATTGCGCTGGCACTCGCCAACGCTGTAGCGCCTGGCGGCCGCGTACTCGCCATCGAGCCGCATCCGAAAATCTTCGCCTTCCTTTTGGACAACCTTGCCCTCAATGCCGAGGCGCACGTCATAGAGCCGGTGAATGCCGCGCTAGGCTCCAACTCGGGCCGCGTGAGCTTTTCCGACATGAGCGACGATTCACAGAACCATTTGATGGCGCCTGGCAAAGGTGAGATCGAGGTCGTCATGGAACCGCTCGACAAGCTTGCCCCCGAAGGCCCGATCGCGCTCCTCAAGCTCGACGTCGAAGGCTATGAGCCCGAGGTCCTGCAAGGCGCCCCAATAACCCTGGGCCGCACCGAGATGCTCTATCTTGAATGCATTCCGAGCCTGCTCTCCCGCTTCGGCTGGAGCGAGACGCGACTATGTGAACTGATCCGCGACGCGGGCTTTGAAGTTTTCGTAAAGCAAGGCGAGCGGCTCGTGCCCAACGAGGTCGAGAGCCATCCCAAGAAAATGCTTGCCTGCCTACGCAACCCACGAGGTTTTGCGGCTCGCACGAGCATCCCCGTCGGCTAATGGGCGCCACGCTTGTCGCGTTGCGTCATCCTTTTGCAGGCACGGATGCGAACCACGAGACTCTCAAGCGCAACCTCAAGCTGCAAGTCCTCCCGCAAGCGATTTTGCGTCGGATCGATCATGGGGTAAACTCCTGGCCCGGTTAGGGAGCAAGGTAGATGCGTGCGCGTGATTTATTGACCGAGGACCAACTCGCGGTCGTTCGCCAACGACACGATTGGAAGTCCATGGCGCTCATCGCCCATGCCTGGGCGATAATATTCGCTGCCATGGCGCTTTTTGCCTGGTGGCCAAACCCGCTGACGTTCCTCATCGCAGCCGTGCTGGTGGCCGGGCGTCAGCTCGGGCTTTCGGTGCTCATGCACGAAGGATCCCACGGGCTGCTGCTACGCGACTACAAATGGAACATGCGGCTCAGCCAATGGTTCTGCGCCTGGCCTGTCGGCGTTGATACCCGAACCTATCGCACCTATCACCTGAAGCACCATGCCCGCACGCAGCAGGACGACGACCCGGACCTAATCTTGAGCAAACCGTTTCCGGTGACCAGGAAGAGCCTTTGGCGCAAGGTGCTTCGCGATCTAACCGGTCAGACCGGAATTGCCCAGCGCAAGGCGCAAATCGTGGCGGCATTCGGCAAAGCCGACTGGCCATGGCGTCAGCGTCTCAATCACGCAAGGGAAAAACTTGGCGGCATCGCGCTGGCCAATCTCGTCCTCTTCGCCGGTTTGGCCATTGCTGGATACTGGTGGCTCTACCCTCTCCTATGGCTCGTGCCACTAGTCACCGTTTTTCAGCTCATCCTACGCATTCGCAATATCGCCGAGCACGCCATGGTGGGCGATAAGGACGACCTTTTCGCCAACGCCCGCACGACGCTCGCCGGGCCCCTTACCCGGTTGGTGCTCGCTCCCTATTGGGTCAACTATCACGTCGAGCATCATGTCTTGATGTGGGTGCCCTGCTACAACCTCGAAAAGTTCCACCGTTTCCTGCGCGACGGGCCCCATGGAGATAAATTGCTTGTGAACAACAGCTACGCAGAGGTGCTGCGCCTCGTCGCCACGCGCCCGTTCGACGACGATGGAGACGGCTCAAAGGTGCACACCGAGCGTCGCCGGTATGCCGGCATCATGATGGAAGACGAAGTCGCATAGAGTCTGATTCAAACTGAACCCATTGCGCTTTGAGGCCGGGGTTAACACCCGGCCCGCAGACGACGTCGTGAGCGCGACGCGCTAGTTTTTCTCTTTGTCCACCAAGGCACCGGCCTTGATCCATGGCATCATGCCGCGCAAGCGCTCGCCCACTTCTTCGATCGGGTGAGCGTCATTGACACGCCGCGTCGCCTTGAACTTGGCCTGGCCGGCTTTGCACTCCCTGATCCACTCAGAGGTAAAGGCCCCGTTCTGAATATCCCTCAAGACACGACGCATCTCAGCGCGGGTCTCGTCGGTGATGATGCGCGGCCCGGAAGCATATTCGCCAAACTCGGCCGTGTTGGAGATCGAATAGTTCATGTTGGCGATGCCGCCTTCATAGATCAGGTCGACAATGAGTTTGACCTCGTGAAGACACTCGAAATAGGCCATTTCCGGGGCGTATCCAGCCTCGACGAGAGTTTCAAATCCCGAGCGAATAAGCTCCACAAGGCCACCGCAAAGCACCACCTGCTCGCCGAACAAATCGGTTTCGCACTCCTCCTTGAACGTCGTCTCGATGACGCCCGAGCGCCCGCCGCCGATCGCCGATGCATAGGACAGCGCGAGATCGTGGGCATTGCCCGAGGCATCCTGGTCCACCGCAATCAGGCAGGGCACGCCGGCACCCTTCAGGTACTCCCCGCGAACGGTATGACCCGGTCCCTTGGGCGCGATCATGATGACGTCGGTCGACCGCTTCGGCTCGATCAAATTGAAATGCACGTTGAGGCCATGGGCAAAGGCGATGGCCGCGCCGTCCTGCAAGTTGTCATGCATGTGGTCGTAGTAGATGTCGGCCTGCAGTTCATCGGGCGTGCACATCATCAAGAGATCGCCCCACTTGGCGGCATCGCCAACCGACATTACGGGCAAACCCTCGGCTTCCGCCTTCTTCGCCGACGAGGAACCTTCACGCAGCGCAATCGCCAGGTCCTTGCAGCCTGAATCGCGCAGATTGAGCGCATGGGCGTGGCCCTGGCTGCCATAGCCGACGACGACGACCTTCTTGCCCTTGATCAGATTGGTATCGGCATCTCGGTCATAGTAAACGCGCATAACTGGATATCCCTCCACTCGTGAAATGTGCTTCTCGGGGTGCGCGAAAGCCGGCAACTACGTCGCCAGCTTGCGCTAATTTGCGGGTCGCGCTCGCCACGCATGGCGCTACGGTCCTGCAGGATTGCAGTTGCCATAACACGGTCCAACAACATCTGGCGAGCCGACGATTGATCACGCCGGGCGAGAGCGATTGCTTGGGTCGGGTGATCGGCCATGCTCCTCATTCCGCAGCCTGCGGCATGGCGGCGATGTCATCCACCTCCGTTGTCCATTCCGGTCGTGTGTGGGCTTGCCAATAACGCTCCACCAGCTGGCGCGTCAATGCTCCCATCGCCCCGTCGCCGACGGGCTGATCATCAATTCGCGTGACAGGGATCACACCGCCCGCCGTCGAAGTTGCGAAGACTTCGTCTGCGCCCCTAAGTTCGCCTTCGCCAAGCGGGCGCTGCTCGGCCTCGACACCAAGCTCCCGCAGCAGCTCGATCGCCGTCAACCGGGTAATGCCGTGCAGCACGCCGGTCACCGGCGTCACCACGCGGCCAGCCCGAACGGCAAATAGATTGAACCCCGGCCCCTCGACGACATGGCCGGCGCCATCCGACAAGACGACATTCGGCGCGCCCCGGTCATAGGCGTCATAGAGCCCCATGACCAAATCCAGCCAATGATAATTCTTCACCGTCGGATCGACCGCCTCGGGCGCAATGCGCTGCACCTTGCTGATCGCGATATGCAGCCCATCCTCGCGCTGCTCGGGCCGCAGGATCCATCCGAACGGGATGGCAAAGGCGATGAACCGATTGATCGCATCACGCGGATCGCGACTGAAGGTCGGCGAAACGCCGCGCGTCACGATCATCTCGACGTAGGCGTCCTCGTGGCCGGAGCGCCGCACGCACTCAGCCAGGATGCGCTGCAATTGGTCCGGACCATGGCCGATATCGAGGCGAATGCGACTTGCTGACCGCATGAACCGTTCGATGTGCTTGTCGAGGCGGAAAAAGCGACCCTTCCAAACGTGAACCACGTCATAAGTCGCGTCCGATCGCAAAAACCCCCAGTCCAGAACGGAGATTTTTGCCTCCGCCATGGGCACGAACTCACCGTCCATGAAGGCTGTGCCTGGAGGGTATTGCATCGGTCCAAACCTTTACCAAGTGTGTTCGTCAAGCGCGGATCATGCAAATGCGCGTGTCGGCAAATATCTGCGCCATAGGCCGCCACCATCATCCTGCCACCACCACACCGGACACGATGTCTCACCGATCCAGCAATAGGCAATGAGCACCGGCTCATCACTAGTGATGAGCGCATGCGGCATGCCGGGCGGCGTATGAGAATAGTCGTCCGGCGCGAGCCGCTTGGGTCGACCCGCAAATCCCTGTTGCACATCCATCGAACCTGAAAGGACGAAATAAACCTCCTCAGACACGTGGTCATGCAGCGGGTAGGTCACGTTCGGGCCGATGAGAAACAATCCGGCGCGCGTATCTGCGCTGGCGATCATGCCGACGGGACCAAACACCTGCCCGGCAATCATCCCTTCGGA
>JAUVMS010000301.1 GCA_030600135.1 Hyphomicrobiales bacterium
ACATTGCCGGATATAGGGATGTCGCCTGGCTCGCCAGACGCAATGCGGTGACGATTTTGCCGTCGGTCGCTAGTCTTGGGGCGCTGCGCCGTTTCGCCAGAGCCAGCGGTGCGCGCAAGCCGTTCATTGGCTATGGAAATCCGCTGCTCGATGGCCATGCGGGCTGCCCGAAGGTTTCCGTGCCAAAGTCCTGTCCGAGTGCTGCATCGGTCGTGATGGAGCAACGACCACAGGATGCGTGGCCCATGGTTGCCTCGATACAAAAATTTTTTCGGGCGGGTCAGGCCAATGTATCGGCGGTGCGGGCGCTTTGCCCGTTGCCCGACACCGGTCACGAACTCAAATGTGTGGCCGAGAGTCTTGGCGCGCGCTTGAGCGAGGTCCGGCTCGGCGCCGAGGCGACGGAGGCCGACGTCAAGCAGCTCAGCCGGTCGCGCCAGCTCGACGATTTTCGGATCTTGCACTTCGCGACCCATGGCTTGCTGGCGGGAGAGACCCAACAGCTGGCGCGTGATTTGGCGGAACCTGCCTTGGTGATGACGCCACCAGCTGAGGCAAGCACGGAAGATGATGGGCTGCTGACCGCGTCGGAGGTGGCGGAGCTTCAGTTGGATGCGGATTGGGTGATCTTATCGGCCTGCAATACCGCGTCCGGTGAAGTGCTCGGTGCCGAGGCGCTCTCCGGGCTGGCACGGGCTTTCTTTTATGCCGGTGCGCGAGCGTTGCTGGTGTCGCACTGGCCTGTCGCCTCGAGCGCTGCCGTCAAGCTTACGACGGGGTCCTTCGCGGAGCTGCGCAGCACGCCCGGCATGGGGCGGGCCGAGGCGCTGCGGCGTTCAGTGGTTGCGTATTTATCCGACGGTCCCACTTGGCAGGCGCACCCGGCCTATTGGGCGCCATTTATCGTCGTGGGCGAAGGGGCGGCGGCGCCATAGGCGAGCTCATGCTGGCGTTCGGTGACGGGCAAACGTTGATTAGATTCCGGCGCGGGCTTTTCTGGTTCGCACGGACCTTACGGTCAAATAGACCCCGATCATGCCGACCAAAAGGTTTGCGGTGTCAAGTGCCACTTTCAAGAAATCGAGCGTGCTTTCCGCAGCGGGACCGCGGGCGCTTCGCGTGCCCAGTTCGCTCGTCGGATCCACCTCGGGACGCAGCGCCTGCATGACCACGTCCGGCAGTGGCGTGACAAACCAACAAATCGCCAAAACCACGAGCGCGAGACCCACGATAAGTGCAACTGCCTTGCCAGACATGACCGACCTCTTTGTACGCATCGCCTGAGTTCACGACTTATACAGCGTTTGTGGGCAAATCATGGGCGGCACAGTGCTGCACACAAGCGATGGGTCGTGTTGGATGCGGCGATACTGCGCCATCCAAGAGAGCGATTCTATCGCTGCGCGAACCGAAGGGCTTTGTGCATCGCGCCGGTCGATTCAGAACCAAAGGCCCGGAACGCGATAACGCGGGCGCATGGCAATGGGGCCGAGACCGATCAAGGTCATCATTGGCTCTTCCGGAATTTCGATGGGAAAGAGCTCGGGCTGGCCTTGCAAGTCACGCAAGCGGGCCACACGATCGGCGGTTTGCGGATGCGAGCGCAGGACCGACGGTTGCGGGATACGGCGGCCCGGCAAGAAAATATCCTCCCACATGCGACCATGGTAATGCTCCAATTTTTCGAGCGCCGAGGCGAGGGCAATGGGGTCGCCGGTCAACAATGCACCTTCCAAGTCGGCATCGTACTCACGTGCTCGCGAGAGGCCGTTCTGCAAGAGGTTGCCGATCGTCGGGGCAAGAAAGAGCACCAGCATCGCCAGCCATGGGACACGAGCGCTGTCGGTCAGGATCGCAGGCATGTAGGAAATGAACAAGAAAAGCGCACCGAACCACATGACCTGCGTGATGCGGCCCATGGTGTCGGCCAGCGCCATGATGGCGAGGTCGTTGTTTCGTACGTGGCTCATTTCATGGGCGAGTACGCCAGTCAGCTCGCGCATGTTGAGCTTGCGGAGCATGCCTTCGGTGACGGCAATGGCGGCGTGCTCCGGACGGCCCGTGGCAAAAGCGTTGAGCGTCATGCTGGGTATGACGTAAAGCTGGGGGGTGGCCGGCAGCTCGGCGCGGTCGCTCAACACCTCGACGATCCGCAACAATTGGATGCCGTGGCGCGCATCGATTGGGCGCGCACGGTACATACGCATCACGACCTTAGGCGGTATTCGGGGTGCGAAAAACGTCAGCAGGCCAACCAAAACGGCGACCCAAATGACGCCGATGAAGGACCAAAGCAGGTAGGCGGAAAAGGTCAGAAGAGCGCCAAGCCCAAACAGCAGGATGATGGTGTGAATCCTATTGCGGGCCTTGTGCTCGCGCCGACGCGCCTCTTGCAGATGAGGAACCGTCGGCGTGGGCTCAGGTTCGTGCCCTGGTTGCTGCCTCGCCAGCTTTTGCCGGGCTCGTCCCATCAGTGTCTGAACGCGATTCAAGATTAACAACCCATGTCCATTGACAGCTCAGACGAGCGCAAAGCAGCCCCCTTTTAACTTCACCTCGCGCATCACCGCGAAACGTTACCATCCTGCAAGGTCAGAGTCTTGCGGTGACCTGAGCATCGTCCCCCGACGGTACATAGTGAGACAAGGCCTCGTTCACCGCTGGCACAATCTCCTTGGCGGTCGAAACGACATGGAAGCGCACTTCCAGATCGCTGCGAATGAAGGCTTGTTGGCGCATATGCTCGAACAGACCGAGCAGTGGCTCCCAAAACCCGTCAATGTTGGCAACGACGATGGGTTTGGTGTGCCGGCCGAGTTGGGACCAGGTGAGCTGTTCGACGAGTTCCTCCAGGGTACCGATGCCGCCCGGCAGCGCGACGAAGGCGTCAGAACGCTCGAACATCGCGCGCTTGCGCTCATGCATGTCCTCGGTGACGATCAAATCCTGCACATCGCGTAGCATTTGTTCGCGATCGGACAGAAAGCTGGGAATGATCCCTGTGACATAACCGCCGTGTCCCAACACGGAGCGTGCGACCTCGCCCATTAGGCCAAGACCACCGCCGCCATAGACCAGGCCAAAGTTGCTTTGGGCCATAGTGCGCCCAAGCGTGCGCGCGGCGCGTGCATACT
This sequence comes from Hyphomicrobiales bacterium, assembly GCA_030600135.1. Taxonomy (GTDB): domain Bacteria; phylum Pseudomonadota; class Alphaproteobacteria; order Rhizobiales; family JAUVMS01; genus JAUVMS01. The sequence continues at coordinate 3,135 of JAUVMS010000301.1, forward strand.
TCTGGTTCTTACCTTTGCCTGATCCGCAATAGACACAAATGTTTCGATGATTTTCTTGTGTAAATTTTCCGTTTTTCATTCTTTTGTTCCGTTTACTTTCAGAAACCGCCGCGATTCCAAAGTGATTTTGCTTCTAGTCTCCAAAGCAATACTCGTACCGAATACATGGTATGTGGCGAAGGGGCCAAATTTGGGCCGTGACTGGTTCGTGCCTCATTATATGGGTATGGTGTACTGAAGAGTGCAACTGGCATGGCGTTGCCAGGCGGGAACTTGAACCCGCTTCGGGGGGCGACCAGTTAAGCGGTGCGCGCATCAATTTGTAGAGGCAAAATTAATGAGTGGTCGCCGCTTCATATCTGCTCTGCTTTTTGTCGTGTTTGCGTTTGTCGGAGGCGCCAGCCTTGTCGCCCAGTGGCAAACGGGATCTTGGCGGTTGCCGTTTGAGATTGCTGCGCTGGAAGAGGCCGAAGCAACGGCTGACATGCCCGATGCGAAAGATGACGAAGATGCAAGGGCGAACCTCAAGATTGATGATGAAATTTCCCGAGTAGAGTCAAGTCAATATCGAGAAAATGGTGTTTCGGGGCGAGGCATATCTGAAGCATCTGATCCAATTTTGTTGGAAGACGCTTCGCGCCAATCCGAAGAACGACTGTCATCATTGCAGCGAGATCATGATTCGGGGCTCGATCAATCCCAGAGCTACGAAACAGCGCAACTATTGCCGCGATTTTCAACCATCGAGATTGCGCCTGACGGCACGACGGTTGTCTTGGGGGTCTCTGCGCCCGGTGCCGTTGTGCGGGTGTTCTTGGATGGCCGTGAGACAGGCAGTGCGTTGGTGGACACCGATGGCAGGTGGGCGACGACATTGGCGCGGACGCTTGCGCCTGGTGCCTACAAACTAAAGGCAATCGGCGTTGATGGCGCCGGAGTTGCCGCACATGGTCGTGTCGTGGAATTTTCGGTGCCTGTCGCGAGCGACGACGCTTATCGCATTGCGCTCGACCAAGATGAGGGGTTGGAGCCGGTAAGGACCGCATCACGACCTCTGCCAGGCTCCTTCCGTTCGGTGGAAACCTTGCAAGACAGCAGCGAGAGACCGGCCACCGGATTGCTGGATCGCGCCGACGAGTTGGCCAATGCGGCGTCGGAAAAATTTGCCGAATGGCTCAATAGAAACACAAGACGGCCGGACAGCGGCGGCGGCGTCGACGACGGGGACTTGCAGCAGACAGCTGAACTTGATCCCGCACTGACCGAACGGCTCGCCGAGCGCGACGACAGGCTAGCTGCGAAATCTCGCGATGTGCGAGATTCCGATGGGATTTTCGATCGCGCGGAAGGATTAGCCCAAACGGCGAAAGGCCGTGTTGCCGACCGCTGGCGCAGGCTAAATGGCGAGGATGAGGAGGTCGACGATCGCGTTGTAGAGCGCCTGCCAGCTGGCGATCGGGCGATGGCGGAGACCGACAGCGGGCTCTCCTCGAGCAGTGCCGACGACAGAGCTGCGGCACCAGAAGTGCTCGCGGACAATGACCGGATTGGGCGACCGCCCTCGATGCGTGATGAGCGGGAAAGTGCTGGCATTGTCGGCCGGCTCGGTTCGGATCGCGTGGCGGAATTGCTATCTCGGGAGTTCTCGAGACCGAGCGTTCCTGGATCCGAGAATCTGCCGCAACCTAAGCGTGAAACAACTATCGTGCGCCTGCCCGAAGACCCCACGCAGGGCCCGCGACAGGCGGAGGATGCACGCGACAGTCGCACGTGGCAAACCAATGTAGTCAGGCGCCGATCAAGGCCCGTTGTCGAGACTTTGGAGCCGGAGCCTAGCAAGGACAGGCTGGGAGAAACAGGGATCGGGGTTGCCGATGATGGTCGGCGGAGTGGAGATCCC
>JAUVMS010000372.1 GCA_030600135.1 Hyphomicrobiales bacterium
ATCCGGCAAATGGTTCAATGCCATCCAGTACGGTGTGCGCGAGGACGACCATTTGATCGATTTCGACCAGGTCGAGCGTTTAGCGAAGGAGCACAAACCGCAAGTGATCATAGCCGGCGGATCGGCCTATCCCCGCATCATAGATTTTGCCCTTTTCCGCGAGATAGCCGACAGCGTCGGCGCCTGTTTCCATGTCGATATGGCGCATTTTGCTGGCCTCGTCGCTGCGGGCGTTCACCCGAGCCCGTTTCCCCACGCTCACGTGGTGACCACCACGACTCACAAAACATTGCGCGGGCCGAGGGGCGGCATGATCTTGACCAACGACGAGGCCATCGCCAAGAAGATCAACTCGGCGATTTTTCCTGGTATTCAGGGCGGACCTTTGATGCACATCATCGCCGGCAAGGCGGCCGCATTTGGCGAGGCGCTCAAGCCGTCGTTCAAAGTCTATTCCCAAGCCGTCGTCGACAATGCCAAGGCACTCGGTCAAGTCATCCGGGATTCGGGCTATGACTTGGTGTCTGGCGGCACCGACACCCACGTGTTGCTTGTCGATTTGCGTCCCAAAGGCCTCAAGGGCAATGCCGCCGAGGCGGCGCTCGGGCGTGCCCACATCACCTGCAACAAGAACGGCGTGCCCTTCGATCCGGAAAAACCGACTATTACCTCGGGCATTCGGCTCGGCACGCCGGCAGGCACGACGCGTGGCTTCGGCATCGCGGATTTCCGCGAAGTGGGCCAACTGGTCACCGAGGTACTCGACGGGTTGGTGAAAAATGGGCAGGATGGCAACGGCGAGGTCGAAAGCGCGGCAAAAGAGCGGGCCGTCGCGCTTTGCAATCGGTTTCCCATCTACAATCAATAATGGCTCATGTGACCCTCGCCGAGGTCGCTGAGCTCGGTCCTTCAGGAAAGGCAAGCCCATGCGGTGCCCCTATTGCGGGAGCACGAGCACACAGGTTCGAGATTCACGTCCGACGGAGGATCACACCTCGATCCGCCGACGGCGGGCGTGTGCCGATTGTGGCGGTCGTTTTACCACCTTCGAGCGGGTTCAGCTGCGCGAATTGATGGTTGTCAAGCGTTCCGGCCGCCGAGTGCCCTTCGATCGCGAAAAACTCCGGCGCTCCATTGAGATCGCGCTTCGCAAGAGGCCGGTGGAGACCGAGCGCATCGAGCGCATGGTGAGCGGTATTGCAAGGCAGTTGGAAAGTGTCGGCGAGGCTGAAATCATGTCCGATCGCATCGGCGAACTCGTGATGGACGGGCTCAAGGAACTCGATGACGTCGCCTATGTACGGTTCGCCTCGGTCTACAAGAATTTTCGCGAGGCCCGCGACTTCGAAGTCGTCCTGGACGAATTGTCGGGCGAGGAAGTGGTGATCGGCGAACCGGCGTCCGCCAAGGATGATGACGCGCCCACACCAGCAGACGGAAAAGTTTGAGCACTTGACGACGCCCCATATCGACGAACAATTCATGGCTATCGCGCTCCGCCTTGCCGGCCGCGGTCTCGGTGCGACGTGGCCCAACCCGTCCGTCGGTGCTGTGATTACCCACGGCAATGAAGTCGTCGCTCGAGGCTGGACGCAGCCGGGCGGCAGGCCCCATGGCGAAACCGATGCCCTGTTGCGCGCGGGCGAGGGGGCCAAGGGCGCCACAATGTACGTGACATTCGAGCCCTGTGCCCACCATGGCCAAACGCCTCCGTGTGCCGATGCGATCGTCGCCGCGGACGTGAGCCGTGTCGTTTGCCCCATCACCGACCCTGATCCGCGTGTCGCGGGCGGCGGGATTGCACGCCTCAAGGACGCCGGTGTCACTATTGAAACCGGGGTCCATGCCGCCGAGGCCCGTTGGATCACCGCCGGGCACATCTTGCGCAAGGCAGAGCGGCGCCCTTTCGTCCAGCTCAAGCTGGCGGTTTCGGCCGACAGTCGCGTTGCGAGCGGTGATGGCGCGCCGGTTTGGGTCACCGGGCCAGTTGCCCGCGCCCACGGCCATTTGATGCGCGCCACGGCCGATGCCATCCTCATAGGTCGAGGTACCCTCCAGGCTGACGATCCGAAGCTCACCTGTCGTCTGCCCGGGCTCGAGCACCGATCGCCGGTGCGCATCCTGCTCGATAGTAAACTGGGGCTATCGCCTGCATCCAAGCTTGCGCAGTCTGCCAGCCACGCCGGCCTATGGGTGTTCACGTTGGCGCCACCAAACCAGAATTCCACGGACGCCTTGACCAACATGGGTGTCAAGATTCATCGCTTCGGCGGCGGCCAACCCGGTCTCATATCGCCTGCCGCTGCCCTCGAGTGCCTTGCCGATGAAGGCATCACCCGGCTTCTCATCGAAGGTGGACCACGTGTGGCGCGATCCTTTCTGGATGCCGGTGTGGTCGACGAAGTCCTAATCTATCGTGGGACGCGAGAACTCGGCGCCAACGGTCTGCTTCCGTTGGTTGATCGCGACTTGAAAGAATTTGAGGCCGATACAACCTGGAAATTGAGCGAAGCACGCGCACTTGGCGACGACAATCTCGTGCGCTATCGCAATGGGGCGAGCCTGGCCACGCTCGAACGAGTGGCGCCGGAACCAAGAGTTTGATGGAACGAAAATGTTCACTGGCATCATCACCGACATCGGAATAGTGCACGCCATTGAGGGCGATCGCTTCGAGATCGCGTGCGCCTACGACCCGACGGGCATTGATATCGGCGCCTCGATCGCTTGTGATGGCTGCTGCTTGACCGTCACGAGTGTGATGCCGGACGGTGCCGGTGCCCGCTTCGCGGTTGATGTGTCCAATGAAACACGCGCCTGCACGACGCTTAGTGAGTGGGGGCCGGGCACCCGCATCAATATCGAGCGCGCGCTTGCCGTTGGTGCCGAGCTTGGCGGGCATATCGTGACCGGTCATGTCGACGGCGTTGCCCGCATCGCCAAGCTGTGGTCGGACGGGGCATCGACGCGCATTACTGTGGAGGCCCCACAGGCACTTGCTCGTTTTATCGCTGAAAAGGGCTCGGTGACGCTTGCCGGCACGTCCTTGACCGTAAACGAGGTTGAAGGGCGAACCTTCGGCGTCAATCTGGTGCCACACACGCTTCAGGTCACCACCTGGGGCGAACGGCTAAGCGGTGATCGGCTCAACATTGAGGTGGACTTGCTCGCGCGTTATGTGGCAAGGCTCTCGCAGTTTGCGGGCGAGCACGCCAGTTGATGCGTCTGGCGCGAACAAAGTCCGACGGCCATCGACAATCTGGCAAAGAGGATAGTTATGGCGGCGTCGAAGCCCCCACATGTTTTGATGATCGAGGCACGGTTTTACGCGGACCTGGCCGACGAACTCGTGCGCGGGGCCGTTGCAGCTCTAGACGAGGCAGGCGCCACTTACGAGCGCATCGAAGTTCCGGGCGCATTGGAGATACCGACCGCGTTGGCCATGGCCTGCGACGCCGGTCTCATACCCCATGGCGCCAGCCGCCGGCGTTTCCAGGGCTGCGTTGCGCTTGGCTGTGTCATTCGCGGTGAAACCAGCCACTATGATATAGTCGCAGGCGAATCCACACGCTGGCTGATGCAAATCGCCACGTCGCATCATGTGCCGCTCGGCAACGGGATCCTGACGGTGGAGAACAGCGGCCAGGCCTGGGAGCGAGCACGAGGCGGTAGCGCCGGCAAAGGTGGTGATGCCGTACGGGCCTGCCTCAGATTGATCGAGATCATGACGATGTTTTACGAGCGATGATAGCCATGTCCGGCATGGAAGGGGAAAAACCCGAGGCCGAGGCCGAGGGCGAACGCGTGAAGCCACCACGCAGTCTGGCTCGCCTCGCGGCCGTGCAGGCGCTTTACCAAATGGATATGGCGCAAACCGACCTCAATGATGTCATCACCGAGTTCATTTCCCATAGGTTCGCGGGCGAGGTCGGCAAAGACAACTACCCGAACGCCGATCGCCGATTTTTCTCCAAGCTGGTTCGCGGTGTCGTTGAGCGTCAACTCGAGATCGATCCGATGATCGATCAGCAACTTGCAGAGGGTTGGCGGTTGCAGCGCATTGACAGCATATTGCGCGCTATCCTTCGCTCGGGCGCATTTGAATTGCTGGCCATGGCTGACGTGCCGGGTCGGGTCGTAATCAACGAGTATGTCGACGTCTCGCGGGCGTTCTTGGATAGTGACGATCCGAAGGTTGTCAACGGCGTCCTGGACGCGCTGGCGCGGCGGATACGCGTCGATGAGTTTACGAGGCCATGACGTGTCCGCAATCGAAG
>JAUVMS010000147.1 GCA_030600135.1 Hyphomicrobiales bacterium
GCATGGAGCACGGCCTTGGGCAACGCCTCCATTGCAGCAACCGCATCCGTGCCGAGTCTTATCTGGATGTGCGTCTTGCCCACCTTCGCTCTCAATAAAGGTGGAACAGTCTTCGACATCCAGAATACGCGAGACTTCAAGACAAGATATTTCGGTAACTTCATGACAATCCTCGGCAAATAACTCGCGACGAATCAGCACACGAACAGACACTACATCCCCAACCAACTTGTCAACCAAAACTGAAAAACCTAGCTACTTCAACGGTCTATCGAGTTCGGCATGAAGACGTCAATTCCATTGCAATCTCGCAAGTGTGCTTGCCAGGCGTCAAATTGTACGAATACGTCGAGCGGCCTGAGAACTTGCTTTTCCTTTCCAGCAAATGCTGCTTGAGTGTTTCGGTCGCGCCAGCCTGAACGGGTGGCGGATCGCAACTCAACGCCAAGTCTTGGAAGAACCCGATTTCAGCGGGGCACTCCAGCACCGAACACACCGCACCACTATGGCCTATCGGTTTTTTTCCCAAAGCGGGGCGAGCCAATCGCTGATGCAGGACGCCGCAGGACGCGGGGGACTGTTGAATGCACCGACCGAGGATCGACCGGCCCAGGCTGCGTCGCTCATGGTGGGGGCGCTGTTTCTTCTGGGGTTTCAGGATGGGCTCGTGAAGGTGGTGAGCTCTGAGGTTTCGCTCTGGCAGTTTCAGATGCTGCGCTCAGCCTGCAATCTTGTCTTGGTGCTGGTATTGGCGCGGGTGATCTGGGGGACGGCAAGACCGAGGCCGAAGCGCATTTGGGCAGTCGCATTGCGCAGTTTGTTCCTTGTGGGCGCCATGATTTTCTTTTTTGGCGGCATTCCCTACTTGAGCCTCGCCGAGATTGCGGCAGGCCTTTATGTGTTTCCGCTTTTTGTGGCGGTGCTCTCATTCTTGGTGCTTGGAGAACCCGTCGGCCCGCGCCGTATCTTTGCCATTCTAACTGGCTTTGCCGGCACGCTTTTTATCCTGAAGCCCGGGAGCGATGCCTTCAATCCGGTCTCGCTGATGCCAGTGGTTGCGGCACTCTGCTATGCCGGCACGATCCTTACCACGCGCAAGCTCTGTCGCGAGGAGTCGCCAATCACCTTGGCGTTCGGGGTTGCAAGCGCATTTTTCTGTGTCGGCGCTCTCGGGGTGCTCACGTTTTCGATCCTGTCGCCAGGTACGGCGGCGCAGGCGTGGCCCTATCTGTTTACCGGCTGGCGCCCGCTCGATGCCTGGGTGCTCGGTATCGTCGTCGCGTGCTCGGTCATGAATCTCACGTCGAACATCAGTTTGGCGCGGGCCTATCAAAGCGCCGAGGTGAGTTGGTTGGCGCCATTCGATTATTCCTATCTGATCTTCGCGACATTCTGGGGGTTCGTATTTTGGCGCGCCGTTCCGGACAATTTGACCATCCTGGGCATGGCATTGATCGCAGGCGCTGGTGCCTATGTGGCATGGCGCGAACGCCAAGAGAGCGGGCTTCGCCGCGCCAACTTCAACCGAAATCTACGCTAGGGCTGACGTGGGCTGTTGCCACATCTGATGCGTGCGAGATCAGTCGCGTGCTATTGGGCCTTGTGTTGAGGGCGCAATCCGTCTTGGATTGAACGCGAAGAGTTTTGCGCCGCTCGCCTTGGGTTCGATTTGGGCTGTTGCGGCGCCCGCGCAGAGCATTGTCACGGAGCCGGCGGCCCGAGGTTGGCTGGCCTGGAGAGGAATGACTGGATGCCGATCGTAAATCGCTTCGCAGAGTTCCATGACCAAATCACCGAGTGGCGCCGGGATATCCATGCACATCCCGAGTTGCTGTTTGACGTGCATCGCACGGCCGGGGTGGTCGAGGACAAACTCAAGGCTTTTGGCGTTGACGACGTGGTGACCGGGATCGGGCGCACAGGTGTGGTCGGCGTCATTCGTGGGCGGGCAAGCAATAGCGGGAAAGTGATCGGTCTGCGTGCCGACATGGACGCACTGCCAATCCAGGAGGTCCGCGACATTCCCCACAAATCGAAGGTCGACGGCAAGATGCATGCTTGCGGCCATGACGGGCATACGGCCATGTTGCTCGGGGCCACCAAGTACCTGGCCGAGACTCGTAATTTCGACGGGACGGCGGTCGTCATATTTCAACCGGCCGAGGAAGGTGGCGGCGGTGGTGACCTGATGGTCAAGGACGGCATGATGGAGCGCTTCGCCATCGACGAGGTCTATGGCATGCACAACTTTCCAGGCTTGCCTGTCGGGCAGTTCGCAATCCGGCAAGGACCGTTGCTGGCGGCCGCCGACTTTTTCGAAATCCATATCGAGGCAAAGGGCGGGCATGCCGCGCGGCCGCATGAATGCAACGATCCAGTGATTGTTGCGAGCTCGATTGTCCAAGCGTTCCAGACGATCGTTTCGCGCAATGTTGATCCGGTCGAGTCAGCTGTTATTTCAGTGACGAAAATCGAGGTTGGCGACACCAACAATGTTATCCCGCAAACCGCCTACATGATGGGTACGGTGCGAACATTGACGCCCGAGATGCGCGATTTGGTGGAGCGGCGCATGACCACGGTCGCCGAAAATCTCGGTGCGGCCTTCGAGGCGAATGTCGCGTTCAAATATCAGCGGCTCTATCCCGTCACCTGCAATCATGGCGAACAAACAGCGTTTGCGGTCGACGTGGCGCGCGACATCGTCGGCGAGAGCAACGTCGAGGATGCGACGCCGCCGATCATGGGCGGGGAGGATTTTTCATTCATGCTGGAGGCACGGCCGGGAGCCTTCATCTTTGTTGGCCAGGGCGACACTGCTGGCGTGCATCATCCCGAGTATGATTTCAACGACGAGATAATCCCAATCGGGTGTTCCTATTGGGTGCGGTTGGTGGAAACGGCCATGCCCGCGAGCTGAGTGGCGACAATGGGTTTGGGGTTGCTCAGTCGAAACCAGGAGTTGAGTGAGGCAGGATCGATTAAGGGAGACCGTAAATGAGCGCCGTTCTCTTCAAGAACGCAACGCTGGTTGATGGCACCTCAAATGAAGCCCGGCAGGGGCACGACCTGTTCGTCGAGGGCGATCGGATCAAGGAGATTGCCGACACCTCGATAAGGTCGGCCAACCAAGATGTCCGAGTGATCGACCTCAAAGGCGCGATCTTGATGCCGGGCCTCACGGATGCACATGTTCACGTCAAGGCGACGACACTCAATCTCGGCCAGGTGAGTGTCACGCCGGTTTCCTATCTGACGGCCCAGGCGGCGCAGATCATGAGAGCCATGTTGATGCGTGGCTTTACCACCGTTCGCGATGCCGCCGGTGCCGACCGCGGCCTCGCCGATGCCGTGGAGGATGGATTGTTCGTCGGGCCTCGGTTGCTGGTGTGTGGCTTGGCATTGTCGCAAACCGGGGGACATTCCGATTTCCGTCCGCCGACAGCTATGTCGCAGGCCACGAGCAACGAATACCACAACCTGACACAACAGTTCGGACGTCTCGCCGACGGTGTCGATGAGTGCCGTCGTGCCGCCCGCGATGAATTGCGCAAGGGCGCGCACCATGTCAAAATCATGGCCGGTGGCGGCATCGCCTCGCCGACGGATCCGATCGAGAACACACAGTATTCCATGGACGAGATGCGAGTGGTGTGTGAGGAGGCCGCGGCCTGGCAAACCTATGCCATGGCGCACACCTATACGCCCCAATCCATCGCGATGGCGGTGCGGGCGGGCGTTCGAACGGTCGAGCACTGTAATCTCATCGATGCCGAAACGGCGCGGTTGGTGGCCGAGAAGCAGGCGTTTCACGTGCCGACAAACATCACCTACCATGCGCTCAACAAACATGGCCGCGAGTTCGGTTTCCCCGAGGTTTCGATCGAAAAGCTCAAAGGTATTGTCGATGCGGGCCTTGGTGCGGTGGAGTTCACCCGCGACGCCGGTGTCAAGATTGGCTATGGCACCGACTTGCTCGGGCCATGCCACCACTACCAGTCCAACGAGTTCTCACTGACGTCGGAGGTGCTGGGTAACCATGGCGCAATTCGCGCGGCGACGCTCACCAATGCGGAGATTTTTCGCATGGAGGGCGAGATCGGGGTGTTGCAAACCGGGGCGAAGGCGGATCTTATTGTGGTTGATGGCAATCCATTGGATGATATTGGAGTGCTTGAGAATGACGGCAAACACATTCTATTCGTAATGAAGGATGGAGCCGTCTTCAAGGATCGACTGGCAGGCTAGTCAGGTGTGATCAATCGGGCCCTACACAAACCAAACACCTATGAAAGGGAGGAACATAATGTCAGTTTGGCGCAGAACGTTGACGACGACTTTTGCAGGCGCACTATTGGGTGCGACGGCGTGCGCGGCTCAGGCCGAGACCTTTCGTTGGGGTTTCCAGGGCGATGTGCAAACCATGGACCCGCACGGGCTCTTCGAGACCATGACGCTCGGCTTTCAACGCAACATCTACGAAGGTCTCGTCATTCGCGATGACAAGATGGAAATGGTCGGTGCGCTAGCTCAGTCCTGGCAGAATGTCGAGCCAACGGTGTGGCGGTTCAGTTTGCGCAAGGGTGTGAAGTTTCACGACGGCAATGACTTCAAGGCCGACGATGTGGCTTTTTCCGTCGAACGGCTACGCTCGGAAGGTTCCGACATGAAGGTCGTGGCGGCCTTGATCAAGGAAACCAAGGTGGTCGACGACCACACCATCGATCTCATAACACCGGCGCCCAATCCAATTCTGCCGCTGCAGCTCGAAATCTTCTACATCATGGACAAGCAATGGGCGGAAAAGAACAAGGCGGTCGAAGCCACCAATGTGAAGGGTGGCGATGAAGGCAATTATGCCAATCTCAACGCCAACGGCACCGGTCCGTTCATGCTGAAGTCACGCCAGTCAGGCGTCAAGACAGTGCTCGTGCGCAACCCGAACTACTGGGGCGAGATCAAGGGCAATGTCACGGAAGCGGTGTTTACACCAATTTCTCAAGACGCCACCCGTGTGGCGGCGCTAATCTCCGGCAACGTTCATATGGCCTATCCCATTCCGGTTCAGGATTGGAAACGTCTCAAGGATGCCGAGGGGGTGAAGCCACTGACGGGTCCCGAAGCTCGCACGATCTTCCTCGGCTTTGACCAACAGCGCGACGAGCTCAAAGGCTCCAACGTCAAGGGCAAGAACCCGTTCAAGGATGTGCGCGTTCGCCAGGCATTCATGAACGCGATCAACATCGACGCCATCAAGAAGAAGGTGATGCGCGGCGCGGCCACTCCGACCGGTTTGATGATCGCCCCGCAGATCAACGGCTTCAGTGAAGCCTTGAACAATCGACCATCCTACGACGTCGACGGCGCCAAGAAGCTCATGGCCAATGCCGGCTACAATGACGGCTTCGAGGTCACCATGGACTGCCCGAACGATCGCTATGTCAACGACGAGCGGATCTGTCAGGCGGTTGCGTCGATGTTGGCAAGGATCAATGTCAAGGTGAATCTGCTGGCGCAAACCAAATCGAAGTACTTTGGCAAGGTGCTTGCGCAAAATGGCTATGATACGAGCTTTTTCCTGCTTGGTTGGACGCCATCGACGTTTGATAGCCACAACCCTATCTCGTCGCTGATGGCGTGTCGTGGCGGTGAGGACGAGCTGGGGGCCTTCAATCTCGGCGGATATTGCAACCCGCGGATCAATGAGCTTGCGGCCATGATCCAATCGGAGACCGATCAGGCCAAGCGCCAGGCGATGATCGAGGAGGCGTTCAAGATCCACAAGGACGAGGTCGGTCACATCCCACTGCACCAGCAGCCGCTTTCGTGGGGCGTATCGGAGATGGTTGATGTGATTCAGCGGCCCGACAACGTATTTGACCTGCGTTACGCCGTCGTCAAATAGGGTTCAACCAGTTGCTGTCCGGGCCCTTTGCTACGAGGGCTCGGGCCTCTTTGGAATTCCTATTTGGTTTCTCCAACTTTATGCTGACATTTATCGCTCAAAGGTTGCTGCAATCGGTCATCGTCATGCTGACGGTGGCGCTGATTGCATTCTCCTTGTTTCGATATGTCGGCGACCCGATCAACAATATGGTCGGGCAGGACACGACGATCGAGGAACGTGTTGAGCTGCGTGAGCGCCTTGGGCTCAATGATCCATTTGTCGTTCAGTTCGGTCGATTTGCAATCAACGCTGTGCAAGGCGAATTCGGATTTTCCTACCAACATCGCCGACCAGTTTCCGAGCTGATTGCCGAGCGGCTGCCGGCGACACTGGAGCTATCTCTGGTGTCGGCGATCCTGGCACTGGCCGTCGGCATTCCCATGGGGGTTTATACGGCGATAAGGCGCGACGGCCTGTTATCGCGAGGGTTCATGACGCTCTCGCTCATCGGTGTGTCGTTGCCCACCTTTCTGATCGGTATTTTGCTGATCCTGTTCTTCGGTGTCATTCTTCGCTGGCTGCCAACGTTTGGGCGCGGTGAGGTGGTTCAATTGGGGTGGTGGACTACGGGCTTTTTGACGAGTAGTGGATTAAAGTCCCTCATCATGCCTGCAATCACCTTGGCGCTCTTTCAAATGACATTGATCATGCGCCTAGTCCGGGCGGAGATGCTGGAGGTCTTGCGGACCGATTTCGTCAAGTTTGGCCGGGCCCGGGGGCTGCCTGACCGGTTCGTCTACTTCAAGATTGCGCTCAAGAATACACTGGTGCCGGTAATCACAATCACCGGCCTGCAACTCGGCTCGATCATTGCCTTCGCAATCATCACCGAGAGCGTGTTTCAATGGCCGGGAATGGGGTTGTTGTTCATCCAGGCGATCGGCGAAGTCGATATTCCGGTGATGGCGGCCTATCTGGTGATGATCGCCTTCTTCTTCGTCGTCATAAACTTGATTGTCGATGTGCTCTATTTTGTCGTCGATCCGCGCCTGCGCGTCGATAGCGCCAGCGGGTGAGGAGCGGGGATGTCAAACACCAACCAATCATCGGGCACGTCGAGCTGGTTGGCCCGCGTGCTCGATAGCGACATTTTTTATAGTTTCGTTCGGTCACCGGTGACAGTGGTATCGGCGATCCTGACTTTGATTTTTTTCCTCGCCGCACTCTTTGCGCCGCTGGTGGCGCCGCATAACCCATTTGACCTAGCCTCGATCGATATCATGGATGCCAGTCTGCCGCCGGCATGGGAGGTCGATGGCGATCCGCGATTTCTGCTCGGTACCGATGATCAAGGGCGTGACATTCTCTCCACAATCATTTTCGGCGCGCGGATTTCGCTCATCGTTGGTTTCGCGTCGGTCATTTTTTCACTCGTCTTGGGTGTTGGTCTCGGTTTGATCAGCGGCTATGTGGGCGGCACGCTCGATGCCTTCATTATGCGCATCGCCGATATTCAGCTGTCCTTTCCGGCGATCCTCATTGCATTGCTGATCGACGGCGTCGCTCGTTCGGTGTTGCCGCGCGAGCTTCATGACGATGTCGCGATTTATGTCCTGGTTTTCGCCATTGGGATCTCCGGGTGGGTACAATATGCCCGCACGGTGCGTGGATCGACGTTGGTTGAAAAGGACCGGGAGTATGTCCAGGCAGCGCGCGTCATCGGCATCGGGCCGGGCATCATTCTGCTCCGGCACATCCTGCCGAACGTTATGGGGCCTGTCTTGGTGATCGCCACCATCCACCTTGCGATCGCCGTCATTACCGAGGCGACACTTTCCTTCCTCGGCGTCGGCGTGCCACCGACGACACCGTCGCTCGGCAC
>JAUVMS010000265.1 GCA_030600135.1 Hyphomicrobiales bacterium
GAACTGACATTGCGCCGCCAAAACCGCCAAACGTGACGCGGTCGCCTCACCATGTCTGGCAGCACCGAACGGTGCCACCATTTGCAACGCCGATACGGCGAGGGCGAGCAGCAAGGCGAAATGGCCAATCTCGGTAATCACCGTCGCAAACCCTCCACATTCATTGCCAGCAATTTGTGGGACATCTGATCACAATTCAGTTAACTCCCACCCGACTTCGATGCTTTCCCCTCGTCGCCCTGCCAAACACCTTTCTTCTTGAGGGCATCGGCAACCTCAGCGGGCATATAGTTTTCATCGTGCTTTGCAAGAACGCTGTCAGCTACAAAAACGCCGTCTGCACCCAACTTTCCCTCTGTCACGACGCCTTGACCTTCGCGAAAGAGATCAGGCAGCACACCCTCATAGGTTACCTTAATGGTGCGAGCGGTATCGGTCACGGCAAACTCGATCTGCGTGCTGGCACCTCGTATTACGCTCCCGTTTTCGACAAGTCCGCCGAGCCTGAAGCGTTGGCCCGGCGAGATTTTCTTCTCCGCCACATCGCTTGGACTGTAAAAGAACACGATCGAGTCCTCGAGTGCGAACAGGACCAACGCAACCGCAACGCCCAGGACCGCCAAGCATAAGCCAATCAGCAAGGATCTGCGTTGTTTTCGTGTCATGGCTTTGCTCCGACACCACCACCTGCACGTGAAACTAGTTTCAGTTTATTTGCCAGATCATCAAGTTGCTCGAGGGCCTTGGCATCGGACGAAAAGGCCTGGTGAGCGCGCGCGAGCGCTGCCTCCGCTTTGCCCTGTTCACCCAAAACCACATAGGACCGCATGAGGCGCAACCATCCGCCGAGGTCGTTGCCGTCCTCTGCCAAGCGTGCCGCGAGACCATCGACCATCTGCCGGATCATTTGCCCGCGTTCATCGCTCGTCATGTCCTGGGCCGCGGCAATGTCGGCGGCTTTCGGGCCGCGTTCGGCTTTGCCCTGCATCGCCACAACATCATCGCCCGCTTCGGGCAACTGTGAAGCTATGTTCGCCAGGCGTGCCTCGACCAATGGTCGCCACCTTGCATCGGATTTGCCACGCTGTAGGAGCGCTTTGTAGGCTCGCTTAGCATCTTCAAGTTGGCCGTCCTGCTCCAGTGCGATCGCCAACCAAAAGCGTGGCATCAACCTGTCAGGCTCTAGCGCCAAAGCCCGCTCAAACGCCTTGCGGGCAGGCTCACCCACAATTCCGTTGTCTGCTAGGATCAGGGCTTCGGCGTATCCAACGAGCCGCTTGCCATTCTCGCCCAAAATCCTGGTCGCTCGCTCGTACGCATCGGCAGCGTCTCGAAATCTATTTTGGCGGAAATAGACCGGCGCGATGACGTCCCACCCCATGCCGTCCTCAGGGTGATCGCGCAAACGTGCCTCAACCTTTGCGACCAGGGCTTCGAGCCTTTGTGCGCCGTCGGGTTTGGAGACGAGTTCGGCGTGCGGATTGTCTGAAAGATGGGGCGAGCCGAGAGTGTGATAGAGCGGCAGGGCGAGGGCGGGAACAAGCACGAGGATGGCATAGCTCGGCCAACGCATGCCAGAAGTCGGAGCAACGTTGGCAGCGGCCAGGTCTTTGTCTCGAGCGCGATCGGCACTGGCCAACAGGCGGCGAGATATCTCGATACGGGCTGCTACAGCCTCGCTCTCGTTGATCAGCCCCTCTTGCCGCTCGACTTCAAGTTCGCGCAGTTGATCCTTATAGACTGCAGCATCCTTGCTTGCGTCGCCAGCCCGGCTTCCGACTTCGCGGATTAGCGGCAAAGCCAGGACGGCGACGACACCGAGCGTCATGAGGGCGAGTACGATCCAAGTGAGCATTGATATCAGACGTCAATCCCTTCGACCGGCAACCTCGTATGATGAACTGTGGTGGAGCAGCCACACTCGGTCGTATCATGAACCGCCAAGTCGTCAAAAATCTGGTACCGGGAAGCGCACGAGCCAATCTGTTTCGCAGGCAGAGAATCATAGGGATAGGCGGGGAAGTGTCCAGGGGCAAGTGACGACACGATCAGTCGAGTTCAATTGTTGCGGAGCGTGACCGAAAGGCTCACCAAATCAATTGCTTTGGTGAGCTGAATTCATTCGCGAGCCTAGCGCACGATCGGGCTACGCATACGGCCCGATCAAAGCGACTACGACAAGGCAATAGCGTCAAGCGGCCTTGCGCCATGTCCCGTCACCGTTGCGACACGCTGTACCCCGCATGGTTTGCGGTTGGCCATCGATGTAGATGGTGTGGGTGTAGTCGCGGCAATCTTGCGCGCCGAGCTTGTATGGGCGTCCCGGCACAACCATGCCGTAGTGGCCAGAATCCGGGTTACGCCAGGGGGTCGCGGCACCAGATTGCCCCTGCTCCAGGGCCGAATACTCAGCGTAGCTGGCGGCGCGCCGATCGGCCTCGTCGAGCGAGCGACCGATTTCGCTACCTACAATACCGCCGACAACGGCACCAACTGCTGTCGCGACCGCCTTGCCCTGACCTTTGCCAAACTGATTGCCGATCACGCCGCCGGCAACCGCACCGATTGCCAATCCGGCATCTGATTTGGTTAGCTCACCATTGGGTCCGCTGCAGCCCGCAAGTGCCACCGCAATGGTCAAAACCGCCATAAGTGCTGAAAAATGCATGAGTGCCCCTGATCATGATTTGGGGAGCCGGTTTGAAAAGAAGTCGCGGCCAGGCGATGGGGGCTCCCCTGGTTCGCTTATATGGAAACCTATAATTCGCTCGATTCGGGCGAAAATTCGACCCCTGCATGATCCGCTGCACACAGTGGCAAAAAGCTCACGCCGCCGGCAACACCAAACGGGCACGCAGCCCACCAAGTGGCGCATCTGCGAGGTCGAATGAGCCTTGATAGAGTTCCGCTAGATCGCCGACGATTGAGAGCCCGAGACCGGATCCCGGTTTGCTTTCATCGAGGCGCCGCCCGCGTTTGAGCGCCATCTGGCGCTGGTCGGGACTGAGCCCCGGCCCATCGTCGTCGACGGTTATGACAAGTGCGGCCGCCTCACCCTTGATCTCGGAATCGACCCGGCTTGCCTTCAGCGCAACGACACCTGACGCCCACTTGCAAGCATTGTCCATGAGATTGCCGAGCATCTCTTCGAGATCCTGACGTTCGCCCCGAAATCGCAAATCGGCCGGACAATCGATCTCGAATGACAACTGGCGCTCTTCAAAGATCCGGCTGAGAGCCCGTGCCAATCCCGCCACCACCGGCTCCACCTCTGTCACCCCTCCGATGACGCCAGTTCGAGCCGCCATGCGGGCGCGATCGAGATAGAGATTGATTTGGTCGCGCATGACTTGGGCTTGTTCATTGACTTTGCTAGCGAGCTGGTTCTCGCTCGTGCGTGCCTCGTTCATGATGACCGATAGCGGTGTCTTGAGCGCATGCGCCAGATTGCCGACATGGGTCCTCGCACGCTCGATGATGTCCTGGTTCGACTTGATGAGCGCATTGAGTTCGGTCTGCAGCGGGGTGATTTCGACGGGGAGTTCGCCTTCGAGCCGGTCGGCTTCGCCCGATCGAATGCGCGCTAGCCCATTCTCGATCTTGCGCAGTGGCTGCAGCCCGAAGCGGACCTGAAGCAAGGTGAGTGCCAACAAGCCAAGCCCCAGCACACCGAGCGACATTCCGAGATAAAAGGCGAAATTGGCAACCGCCTGGTCGATTTCGTCACGGTTGCCGGTAATTGTGTAGAGATAGTCCGTCGGCGTTTCGCCGCTACTGTCCTGGACCCTTATTTGGTTCACCCGCAATCTTTGCCCGTCGGGCAGGCGGTGGTTGTAAAGCACGCCGGAATCACTGGGATTGGATAGGCCAGAAGGCGGAGGCAACTTGAGCGGCTGGCCAGTGAGGGAATTCGACAACAGGCGCCAGTTTTGGTTCCGGCTATCGAACGGCTCTATCTGCCAATACCACCCGTTGGCAACCGGCAAATTGAACAGCAGATCGCCAAATTCCGCGGGCTTTCTTGGCGGTGAGCCGTCGCCGGATGCGCTGGCAAGCTGCAGCAGGCTCATGAGATCGCCGAGGCGGATATCGAAATCCTGCTCGATTTGGGTGCGGTAGAATGAACTGAGCAGATAGCCGGCAATGGGCAGCACGACGAGCGACCACAAAGCGGCAGCCGCGATAAGCCGTACTGCGAGCGAATTAAGCCTCATCCGCATCCGGTGAGAGACAGTATCCGAGACCACGAACGGTTTTGATCATCTCGGCCGGAATCTTCTTGCGCAGGCGGCCGACGAAAACCTCTATCGTATTGGAATCGCGGTCAAAATCTTGCTCATAGAGATGCTCTACCAATTCCGTTCGGGAAACCACGCGGCCACTGTGGTGCATCAAATAGGAAAGCAGCCGGTACTCGTGGGAGGTGAGTTTGATCGGCACGCCGTCGACCGTCAGGCGGGCAAGCTTGGTGTCGAGCGCGAGCACACCGCATTCGATTTCGCTCTTGGCATGGCCGGTCGAGCGCCGCAGAAGCGCGCGAACACGCGCAAGCACCTCTTCCATGTGGAAAGGTTTGGTCACGTAGTCGTCCGCCCCGGCATCCATGCCGGCGACCTTCTCGCTCCATCGGTCGCGCGCGGTCAGGATCAGCACCGGCATCTTGCGGTCGTCGCGGCGCCATTGCTCCAAAATGCTAATGCCGTTGAGATCAGGCAGGCCGAGATCGAGGATGACAGCGTCATAGGGCTCAGTATCACCGAGAAAGTGCCCTTCCTCGCCGCGATTGGTCGCGTCGACTGCGTAACCCGCCTGGCTCAGCGCACTCACCAGCTGACGGTTGATATCGTCGTCATCTTCAACAACCAGAAGACGCACGGTGCAGGCTCCATATCCCATTCGCCCGACACCATTATATAGTGCGACCACCCAACAATGCTACTCCTTGAACGGCTTCTCGGCATCCACGGTCAGGTTCTTGAGCTTGCCCGACTTTCCGTAGATCAAAAGGCGATAGACGTATTGACCCTTTTTTGAGCAAAGACTCATCCTGAGAAGTTTTCCCGGCACCTTGCCCTTTGCCAACTTGAGCACGGTCTTGGGGGCAACCAGCGAATGCTCACGCACGATCGGTCCGGCCTTGGACCAATCCTCGACGCAGTCAAGCTCCTTGCTTGCTAACCCAACGGTGCCCGAGGCGATCAGCGCCATCAAGCCGCCGATCGCGCAGGCGCAAACGAGTATCCGCATTTTCATCATCATTTCGGCAGGCAAACTAGAGCGCCCGACTTGAACCTGAGATGAATGCGCAATGCCACAATTCAGTTCGACGGCGCCGGAGGATCGGGCCCGTGAGGTGCCAATGGGATCCGCACCGGCCCACAGCAATGCCGGTGCGATTTTGCGAGAGTTACACCGTGAGGCTCAAACTGCGGCGCTTGAGCAGGGTTTGAGCGCGAAAGCGACCCAAAATTGCCATGATCGTGCCAGCCACACCACCGACCGCCTGAAAAGAGCCGCACCACCTGCTCGCCGAACTCTTCAACCATGCCAGAGCTAACATTCAAACCGATTATCGGTCCGAGCAACGGCAAAACGGTCGAGAGCGCGGTA
>JAUVMS010000146.1 GCA_030600135.1 Hyphomicrobiales bacterium
GACCGTGAAGGTGTCATAGTCTCCCGTGAACAAAATTGTGTTGTTTTCGGCCGCCTGCAAAGCACCCGGCGACCAAACTGCCATAGCAAGTGTCGCGCAAACGACGGCTATGAATCTCATGTCTTACTCCCTAAACCTGTTGCCGGTCACCAACTCGACGGCGGACGTGTCCGTTGCCAATGATTGTTGTCGGCAGCACGGACACCAACTCCGCAATGGTTTCATCGAGACGCAACCGGGCCCGATCCATCGCCTCAAAATTTCAGGATGAATTTCCATTTCTTGCGCTTGCGCTCGCACCGCTTAACCCAGCGCTTGATGTCGACCACAACAGCATTGAAGTTATCGCGTCCGGCTAGGCATGCGCGGTAGTGACGTTCTCGATCGCTGTGCCACCGGTTCTTGCGATATCCGCACTTCAAGCGGATTTGCCGTTCATTGAAGGCGACCAATTCGTCGGCCCATTGGACGCAGGTCGGGTCGATCTGCCCGCCGCCGCGCCTCAAGCATTTGCGCAATCGGTCCTCACGCCGAAGCGTGATCTGGTCGATGTCCGCGCGCGAGGCTTGATCACACCAATTCAGATGTTTCTGGCTGTCGCTGTGCCAATTTCTATTGTTGAAGCCGCAACGGTTCTTGGTGTTGGTGGTCTGTTGTTCGAGCGAAATGCGCACATAGTGATCGCAGCGCATGTTGCGCCCTCGACTGGCGAGGTTCACGCAATCATCGAGCGAAAGCTTGCGCTCTTCTCGCTCCCGTCGCCGCTGTTCACGGTTCAATTTGAGGCAACGGTTGTAGTGGCGGTCATAGTTGCCGTGCCAGATTTGACCACGAAAGCCGCAACGCTGGGCCCGATTTTGCTCGTTCTGATCGACGGCCCGCGAGGCAAATCGCCCGCACCGCTCCTCGGCGACTTCCTCGTTGACGACAGCATCCTTGACGCCGGAGACGCAGCACCGGTTGTCGAACGCCGGTGCAACCAAGTGCTTCAGCCGGCACTGGCCGTCGGGTTCGTTCTGGCGAGGCCGAATGAAGGTCCACGAGCGGCAACGCGGATCCTGTTGGCACGACTGCTCGCAGTCGCGCGCAGAACCGACGTACGATTGACTGTAGTCACCGCCGAGGCGGATCTTGCCGACTTCAGCCGCGTCGACGTGGTCCAATGCTGCAAAGAGCCCAATCGCCGCCACTGCGAACACGGCATGCGACTTGGTTGATAAGAGCAGACGTGGCACGAATGTTCCTCCCAAGGTCGATTTTTCGTCTCGAGCCATGATCGCGCCAAGCGCGAAAGCCTCGTTCGATTGCAGCCAAATTGCGAACCTGCTGGCCGATGAGACCCAACCCGGGTTGGTACCGGGTGTCATGTCGAGACACACACACTTGCCCAATGGCAAGACATAGTGTCAGGGTAAAGACAGTTCACGAGAAATTGCAACCGCTTCAATAATTCGCCCGAAATGACCGCATTTCGGCCATCTTCCACGGTTCGCGAGACCTATGCCCACAAAGCCGTCGTGCGATCGCGCTCCAAATGTTAGATTGTCGACGACAATCCTCCGCATGGGGAGAAAGTCTCGTCTCCCCGTCATCACTCAACATATTGGTTTCGGCAAATTCGTGCACACCGCAATGGTGCTAATAAGACGCCAAGTAGGGGCAAAATGACCTCATCGGGTCGAGGCGAGGACACGCCTGCATTCAGCCAGGCGAAATTCCTCAATGGCCCGACGATGCGCCACATCCTCGTGATGACGGGGGCCGGCGCGACGGGCTTGATGGCGATCTTCCTCGTCGACCTCGCGGACATGTATTTCCTGAGCTTGCTCGGCGAAGTCGAAGTGGCCGCAGCCATCGGCTACGCGGGGTCGATCCTGTTTTTCACCACCTCCATCGGCATCGGTCTGGCCATTGCGGCAACGGCGCTGGTGTCACGCGCTATCGGCGCTGGCAAGCGCGATGACGCCCGCCGATTGGCGACCAACTCGCTCATATTCTCGGGAGGTTTGGCGGCATTGCTCGGTATCATCACCTGGGCACTGGTGCCTTATATGCTATCCCTACTGGGCGCCGAGGGACGGGCCCACGAACTCGCGACCGGCTATCTGCGCATCGTCGTACCTTCGATGCCCGTGCTTGCCGTGGGAATTTGCGCTTCGGGAATACTTCGCGCGCTCGGTGATGCACGACGTGCCATGTACATCACGTTGTCGGGCGCCATTGTAAACGGCCTGCTCGATCCGCTCTTCATCTTCACCTTGGGATTGGGCGTCAACGGCGCCGCGCTTGCATCCGTTGCCGCACGCGTTGCCGTGATATCGGTTGCCGCCTATGGCGTGTGGTACGTCCACAGATTCCTCGATCGCCCTGATTTCAAGAGTTTTTGCTCCGACATCACGCCAATTTCGCGGATCGCGGTCCTCGCCATCCTGACCAACATTGCCACGCCCGTTGGCAACGCCTACGTAACCGCCGTACTGGCCGCGTTCGGCGATAGCGCGGTGGCGGGATGGGCGGTGATCGGGCGCATCATCCCTGTCGCATTCGGCGCCTTGTTTGCGCTTTCAGGCGCAGTCGGTCCGATCCTCGGGCAGAATTTTGGTGCCAATCAGTATGATCGCGTTCGCCGTGGTCTCACCGACGCGCTGATATTCACCGTCCTGTACACGGTTGCCGTATGGCTGATCTTGGCGCTTTCCCACTCGGCAATTGCCCGGGCATTTAACGCCAGTGCCGACGCGGCCACTCTCATCAACTTCTTTTGCGTCTGGCTCGCGCCACTGTTCGGCTTCTTCGGCGGGTTATATGTCGCAAACGCCGCCTTCAACAATCTCGGCCACCCGCATTATTCGACCGTCTTCAATTGGGGTCGCGCTACGGTGGGCAATATTCCGCTGATCTACGTTGGCGCTTACTTTTTCGGCGCGGTAGGGGTATTGGCCGGAAACATGCTCGGCGCCGTGCTTTTCGGCGCAAGTGCCGTCATCGCCTGCTATCGCCTGATCGATCAGTTGGCCAAGGGCAAGATTGACACCGCCGAGCGACCTGCGCTCTGGCGCCAACCCCTGCCCTGGCCCTTTACGCGTTGGCGCAACCGTTGACGACCGCAATGTCACCTAGCGAGAAAAATCTGCCGGCGCGAAATGCTAAATCGGGCTGCATGAGCAAAGAACTAGGTCAGAGAAGTACGCCAACTTTGCGATTTCAAAGGTTATTTTGCAATTGATCCGATAGTTCTTGATCTTTCCGTTTCTGCCTACATCGGCACTCATGTCCTTTAGCCAGATTGACTTGATACCTTTGACGGTCTTGGACGCATCAGCCACGGCATTTTGTGCGGCATCCTCCCAGCCCTTATTCGACTCGGCCATGACCTCGATAACTTTGTGTACTGACATTTTCGATACTCCAGATTCCAAGTTTTGTGCATTTGCAAAGACCCCCATTCCACTGCGTGAAACAATCCATGTCTCTGGACCAGCACCACCCAGCATCGGGATCCACGGGTCGATAATCAGATGTCAAACGACTGGTCAACCGTCTGAATAGGATGTAGGCTTCCGGTCTACTCGTGTTTTGTTAATGCGTACGCGGGGCGTTCATGAGTTTTTATGGTCTCATTGCCGCTGGTCAGCGGGGTCAACTGTTCGACAATCTGGCTCGAAGATTTAGGGTCACAGAGGATCGGATGGCGCTTGCCGTAAGCTATCTTTTGCCGGAATTGATGGCCGGCATTCGATCATGGACGAGCACACGCGAAGGCCTACAGGAATTTTTGAACTGTCTGAGTGACGCGGAATTCGAGCGCCATTATCACGCGCCGGGGCTCGTCAGCGACGTGACGGCGCGCACCCTGGGTCTAAGCATTTTGGCCAAGATTACCGGCGCCCGCGATATCGATCCGAACACCGTGCAGCGTGCCGCCGCCTTGACGCGGATCAGCACGTCCGACCTTGACCGTATTCTGCCTTATCTGACCGTGCTGCTCATGGGTGCGCTCAAATTGCGTTCGGAAAAACCGCTGCGCCGAGTGTTATCGGATATTAGGGGCAATCAGCATTATGGTAACGCCGTCGCCGACCCGTTCGACGAACTCGCGACCATCGTAATGCATCCCGAGGCCCCCGTTCAACTTTCACCGGCGCGACGCTTGCTGGGCGCGCTGTTCCAGCGGCGAATTTCACGAGACCCGGACGAAGAGGAACGCCTGGCCGGCTGAACCTGGCTGACGGGGCGCTGTAGGGTGGTACAGGTCTCAGATGGGACCAACCCAAAAAGGGCGCTCTAAAACGCTCCTTCCTGGAATACGTTGTCGATATCGCCCTGCCAGGGACCGCGAAAGCGCTCGATCAGATCGCCCGCCGATGTCTTGCCTCGCTCGACAACCTGCTCGAGACTGATCAAGTATTGGCCTTCATCGACCCCGAGACCATCCCGGCGATCACGCGCGGCAAGCCCCGACTTTGCGATCTGCAATACGTCAGCCGCAATATCGCGCACGCTTCGCCCACCAATTTCGGCGTCGAGCCCGAGCCGCGGCACCACATCACGCAAATCCTGGCGCTCGTCGGCCGTCCATCCCTTCACGAGATCCCAACATGCATCGAGCGCGGTTGCGTCGTAGAGCACACCAACCCAGAACGACGGCAGCGCGCAAACCCGCTTCCACGGCCCTCCGTCGGCACCGCGCATTTCCAGGAAACGCTTGAGCCTAACCTCGGGAAACGCCGTCGAAAGATGGTCGGACCAATCAGTGATATCCGGCCTTTCGCCAGGCAATGCCTCAAGTCGTCCGTTGAGAAAATCTCGGAACGATTTGCCCGCGACATCGACATAATGTCCCTTGCGATAGACGAAATACATCGGCACATCGAGCACATAGTCGACGTAGCGCTCAAAGCCCATGCCCTCATCAAATACGAACGGCAGCATGCCGGTGCGATGCGGGTCGGTGTCGCGCCAAAGCTCGCTGCGGTAGGAGATGTATCCGTTGAGTTCGCCCTCTATGAATGGTGAATTCGCAAACAGCGCCGTCGCAATCGGCTGCAGGGCCAGCGAGACCCGGAATTTCTTCACCATGTCCGCCTCGCTGGCGAAATCGAGGTTGACCTGGATGGTGCACGAACGGTGCATCATGTCGAGCCCGAGCCCACCAACCTCGGGCATGTAGCGCTTCATGATCGCATAGCGACCCTTGGGCATAGTCGGCATTTCGGCCAGCGTCCACTTGGGCGAGAACCCGAGCCCCAGAAATCCGATACCGAGGTCCTGGCCGATCTCCTGCACCTGGACGAGGTGGCCGTTCACCTCCTTGCAGGTTTCGTGAACTGTACTGAGAGGCGCGCCGGAGAGCTCCAATTGCCCTCCCGGTTCGAGTGAAACGTTACCGCCGAGCGGACAGTTTGGCTGCTTGAGGGCGATGACATTGTCTCCCTCCATGATCGGCGCCCAACCAAACCGGTCGACCATCTCGTTGAGAACCGCGCGAACGCCTCGCGGTCCCTCGTATGTCAGTGGTTTCAAGTCATCCGTACGAAAGCCGAACTTTTCGTGCTCTGTTCCGATGCGCCAGTCCGCCGGAGGCTTGCAACCCGCCTCCAGGTAGGCCACGAGTTCATCCCGCGACTCGATGGGCGGGCTGGCCGGGCCGTCTTCACGGGTCGACATGTGCGTCCTCCTTTAGAGCCGGTTGCCGCATTGTTCGCTCGCGCCAAATATTGATCCAAGCTCCAGTGTTGGCCAAGCTATTGACCATTTGAACCGAGCCGAACAAGTCCGCTCAACTCTGCCAATCGCCGAGTACAGCATTGACCAATGCAAGAGCCGCCACCGCCGCCGTATCGGCCCGCATGACCCTCGGCCCTAATGAGATTGCCGTTACGCTCGGATTTGCAAGTAACAGTTCCCGTTCCTCGCGATCAAAACCACCTTCAGGACCGATCAAAACCGCAAGCGGGCCCGGCGTTAGCGCATTCAACGCCGCGACGGGATCCGCCCCTGTCGCTGCCTCATCGCAAAAGATCAGCCTTCGTTCCGACTGCCAGACCGCGAGAACTGTGTCGAGCTTTTCGGGCTCATGGACCGCGGGGATGCGCAATATGCCGCACTGCTCCGCCGCCTCGACGACGTTGGCGCGCATGCGCTTGAGGTTGACGCGATCGGCTTGGGTGCGCCGGGTTATCACCGGCTGCAACGCCGCCACGCCGAGTTCGGTTGCTTTTTGTACCATGTAGTCGAGCCGAGCACGTTTCAGTGGTGCGAACAGGTAGCGCAAATCAGGCCCCTCAACTTGAGGGCGTGTTCGCTCCCGCACGGCGAGCGTGACGCTGCGACGCGCGACAGCGACAACCTCAGCCCGCCACTCCCCATCGCGGCCGTTGAAGACGAGGATATCGTCACCAGCCTGCTTGCGAACGACATGGCTCAAGTAGTGGCTCTGCTCGGCACCGCAGGCGAGTGACGCCCCCGCGGCCAAGTCCGCCTCCACAAAGAGTCGCGGAGCATTAATGTTGCGGGTCGCCATTAGGCCCTCATCCCGATTGCCAACCTCGATAGAGGCTACTGGCGAGTTCTTGATCTGCCAAAGTCGCTTGCCGTGTCATCGAACCGATTTGCGACGGAGGAGTAATGCCGCCGTTGAGAACAAACTCCAACCCGCCTCAGTAAACCGGGGCCGCATCGGCCTTGGTGCTGTCGGCAGCCTTTGGCCGCCCCAAAAACTTCTCGCTGTCTCCTTTGAGTGCATCCGCGAAGAACTCGGTGAAAGTCCGAACCCTCGCCGAACCGAGCAGGTCCTTGTGCGTCAACACCCAGAGGCTGTTCCGGCATGTGGCAATGGGGCCTTCAATGCGGATCAAGAGTTCGGAGACATCTCCCAGAAAGCACGGCAAAAGTGCAACGCCGAGCCCGTGCTCTGTGGCATCACGGATGGCAAGGAAGCTGTCGGCGGTGAATTTTGTCGCCGCGCCAGGAGCATTCGCCTTGAGCCACCGACCGGGCGGCGTGCTCGCCAGCAAATCGTCAAGCCCCAGCCAGGCATGCTCAGCCATTGACTTGCTCGCATTCTGCGCCCAGTAGGGCCGGCTCGTGTAGAGTGCGAAATTGAGGTCAGAGACCTTTTGGCCCACCAGCGGTTCGGGCTTGTCCTGTGACGGCCTTATTGCGACATCGGCATCGCGCCTCGTCAGGTTCAAAAGGTGGTTGGTCACCGATACTTCGATGACGATATCGGGGTACCTCGCTTGAAACGCAGCAATGTGCGGCCCGACCACGCTGTGCAGCAACGAGTCCGTCGTCGTCAGGCGGATGACGCCTTCCAGCGTCAAGTCCTTGCCCGCGATTTTTCGCTCTAGAACCGAGACGACGTCCTCGACCTTGCGCGCCACCTCCAACAACTGCTGGCCTTCCTGGGTCAGCGTATAGCCGGCCCGCTGGCGCTCGAACAATCGAACGGCCTGGCTTTCCTCGAACGAATTGATCCGGCGCAAAACCGTGGAATGATAAACCCCAAGCGCGCGCGCCGCCGCCGTGACGGAACCGTGGTTTGCCACGGCCACGATATATTGCAGGTCATTCCAGCTAAGTTTGTGCATTTACGCACATTCACTATGCAGATTTTCCGAGTTAATCAACAATTACGCATATCATATTCTTACCGTTGGTGAAGGCACAATAATACCGATGGAGGACGTTTGAATGAGGCACATTATAACCGCCGGATTGGTCATAGCCGGACTGACGATCAGTGCCGGCGCGGCATTGTCGGATCCCAAGAAGGCGATAAAAGCCCGACAATCGCTGATGCAGATCTACAGCTTCAACTTGGGCAAGA
>JAUVMS010000187.1 GCA_030600135.1 Hyphomicrobiales bacterium
CTCGGGTTTATCCTCGGTTTCATCCCGATACTGCACTACATGCAGGGCGCAATCGCGGGGGATGTCGGTCCCGCTTTCCTAAAGAACATGACGCTGTGGTGGGGCTGTCCGGCGGTCCTGATGGAGTACGCATTGAAAATGGGCAGCCTCGGCATGGTTGCCATCGGGCTCTGCTATCTCGTCATTCCACGCGCTGCTGCGGCTGCGCCTGTCTCGGGTGGCGAGCGCGTGGCTCCCATGTTGTGCCGTGGTGGGCTCTTGGCTGCATTCGTCTATATGGTTGTCGGCTATGTCGTTTGCAATCTCATCTGGCCTAACTTCTATTTCGAACCCGTCGAGATGGGGAAGGACGTGTGGCTCGCGGGGCAACTCATCGGCATAGCATTCTATGTGTCCGGGATCGCGTTTGCATTCGGCGGCATCAGGCGTCATCACCTCGAGTCGGACGCTGTCATTCCAGCAACGCCGGTTCACGCGGGGCGCTAGAGGGGACGGGCATGCGTTCGTGCGGCCAGATCGTAGCCTAACCAGCGCAATTATTTTGTTCCCTTCGATTTCGAGTGCGTTATGTCCGCTTCTTGGCAAACCCGGAAAATGAAATGTGCTGAAGTTTTGGATCTCGCCATGCCGGCAGTCCTTAGGGGTTGTCGATTTTTTTTGGGTAACGTCCGCCACGGCTCCCCCAGAGAAATCGCATGGCACTCAAGACCATCCGCAGCTCCGCCAGCAGCGGAATACGGCGACGTCTGGCGTCTAGTTGACGCGCTGGCAGCTGGACCTTGCATCCGAGTCGTTTGGAACGCCTGAGGGATCAATATTTGTTATCAAAGCGCTCCGACGACGAACCCATGATCTCAGCCAACGCTCGGCCAGCATCCGCAATATGCTGGGTCAGACAGGAAACGGCGGCCGCCTCGTCTCGCCGCAGACAAGCCTCCAAGAGCGCGTGGTGTTCACGATTGGACTTTGCGGCGTAGTCGAGACTGGCAATGGTCACCCGCAGGTATCGATCGGCCGCATTGCTCAGCACTTCGATGTGCGCAAGTAGCCGCGGGCGGGCGCAGGGAATATAAAGCGCTCTATGGAATGCGGCATTCAGCGTACCAAAATCGGCGACGGGCGCTTGCTCGATGGAGGTCTGGATCTTTCCGGCGTGGTCTATCTGCGCGTTTGACAGTTCCGGCAGCGCCAACCTCAATGCAAGCGCTTCCGCCGCAATTCTCATTTCATAAATTTCTTGCAAATCGCTGACGCTGAGTGGCGACACCCGCGCGCTTTTGTTCGGCTGAAAAATGACCAACCCTTCGGCCTCGAGGTGCCGAAGTGCCTCACGGACCGGCATACGACTGACCCCGAAGCGCTCGGCCAATTGCTGCTGTCGAAGCTCCATGCCCTCGCTCAACGTGCCCTCGATGATGTCGTTTCTAAGCGATTGAACAATCTCTGCTGCCTGCTCGCCACGACGGCCATGCGCCGTTTCATCAGTGTCATCTTCGCGAGGTCTCACCATGCCAACATGATAACCGGATTGGAGCGTTGACAAAATTCCTCATTTGTAGCCAATATAGAGTTTTGGATCCAATCTTGGAATTGAGTTGTAAGGGCATCGATTGTCATCTCGGCCCTCGTCGCGGTCCTGGTTGGCTTCGGCGGTTCTGTGGCCATTGTCCTTGCTGCCGCCAAGGCCGTCGGCGCTAACGCAGATCAGACGTCCTCTTGGGTCGCTGTGATGTGTGTCTCCGTAATGGCGACGACGGCAATCTTGAGTGTGCACCATCGCATTCCAATTGTGACCGCCTGGTCAACACCAGGAGCGGCGTTAATTGCTGCTTCATCCGGCGTATCCATGGGAGAAGCTGTCGGCGCGTTTCTGCTAACAGAAGCGCTGATCCTTATGACGGCCGCATTTCGCCCTCTTGGAACCTTGATCGAGCGCATCCCTACAACAATTGCATCGGCCATGCTGGCGGGCGTCTTGTTTGCATTTGTCGTGGCAATATTCGATCAGTTGCGGTCGGCGCCGGCTCTGGTTTTGCCGCTCGTCATCGCGTTCGTCGTGCTGCGACTCTATTCGCCAATCTGGGCGGTTGTCGCCATCCTCGCACTTGGCGTCGTGCTGGCCCATCAGCTCGGCATGACGAACCCCATTGACGAGTTACGCCTCGCCAGCTTCGTTTGGGTGAAGCCCGTTCTTGAGCCAGCGACACTCATCGGCCTCGGACTGCCGCTATATCTCGTTACAATGGCATCGCAGAACCTTCCGGGTTTTGCGGTACTCAAAGCGTCGGATTACCCTGTACCGACACGCTCAATATTGGGCATCACCGGTCTCGCCTCACTTGTGACCGCCAGTTTTGGCGCACACACCACCAATATTGCGGCAATCATTGCCTCCCTCTGCACAGGCCCGGACGCGCATCCCGACAGAGACAAACGATGGCTCTGTGGACCAGTCTATGCCATAGTTGCAGTATTCGGGGCATCGCTCGTCACACTGTTTGCCAGCTTTCCCGAAGCTCTCATCGCGACGATTGCTGGCATTGCCCTTACCGGACCGTTTGTCGCCGCACTCAGCACGAGCATCGCCGACGAAGAAGATCGGTTCGCAGCGGTGACCACCTTCGCCATCACCGCTTCCGGCATTCAGGCATTTGGCATAGGCTCCGCATTTTGGGGTTTGGTTGCCGGCTTGACTGTCTTCGGCTTGGATCAGGCGGTGAAGCGCCGAGCTGCCTAACCTCCCCACTCTCCACCGCCCTTCCGTCCCCGCCCAAAAGCCGCTAGAGAGGACGCCCCGTCAGAAGTCACACGTTCAGCGCCCCGCCATGACCTCATCCGCGCGCCTTGCCGACCGCATTGCCCTCATCACCGGAGCCTCGCGCGGCATCGGTCGCGCCGTGGCCCTCGCCTTTGCTCGTGAAGGTGCCCACGTCGTCTTGCTGGCACGCACCCGTGGTGCTCTCGAGGAAGTGGACGATGAGATCCGCGCGGCAGGTGGCGCCGCTACGCTAGTGCCCATGAACCTCAAGCATGCGCAAAAGGTCGATGCGCTCGGGCCCAGTCTTTTCGAGCGCTGGGGCAAGCTCGACATCCTGGTGGCCAATGCCGGCATCCTCGGGCCGCTCTCGCCCTTGCACCATGTCACGGACGCCGATTGGCAAAACGTGCTCGACATCAATCTGAGCGCCAACTGGCGGCTGATCCGCACGCTCGACCCGCTGTTGCGGCGCTCCGATGCCGGCCGCGCCATCTTCGTCACCTCGGGCGCGGCGCGCAATCACAAGGCCTATTGGGGCCCTTACGCTGTCTCCAAAGCCGCGCTTGAAGCCATGGCGAAGATTTACGCCGCCGAGCACGCCACCACCAACGTCGGCGTCAATCTCGTCAATCCGGGCCCCATCGCCACAGCCATGCGCGCCAAGGCCTTTCCGGGCGAGGACCCCGGGACTCTGCCCAAGCCCGAGGATTTGGCGGATCTCTTTGTCACGCTAGCCTCGCCGGAGTGTGACAAGAGCGGCGAACTCTTCGATTTTCAGTGACCAACGGTGGAGCGCTTGAACACGGATGCGGTTCGAGTTGTAACGGCTTCACAACCCCAAACCCGTCGCCGCCTCGACCATCAAACGGTCATAAGCAGGCTCGACGCCAGACGGCAGCTCTTCGCAAAGAGCGCCATAGTCGAGATCCACATGCAAATGGGTGAGAATGGCCCGCCGAGGTTTTACGCGGTCGATCCACTCGAGCGCTTCCTTCACCGAAAAATGGCTCGGGTGCAGTACATAACGAAGCGCATCCACGATCCAGACATCCAATCCTTCAAGCGCCGACATCGACGCCTCTGGCACGTCACTGATATCGCTCGAATAGGCGATGTCAGCGAAGCGAAAACCGAGCGAAACATCATCGCCATGGATTTGCTCAAAAGGTAGGAAAGAGATCACGCCACCCGGACCGTCGATGTCAAAGGATTGAAGAGGAAAAATCTCGTGCGCGGTCAGGATCGGAGGGTAGACGCCACCGGGCGGGGTTCGAAAACAATAGCCGAAGCGCCGGTGCATGCGATCGCGGGTGTCCTTGTTGAAATAGACGTCGATCCGGCTGCGCCGCGTGTAGGCGAGCACGCGCAAGTCGTCAATGCCGTGGGTGTGATCAGCATGATCGTGGGTAAAGAGCACGGCATCCAAATTCGCCACCCCGGCATCGAGCAACTGGGCACGTAAATCCGGTGAGGCATCGACCAAGACGGTGGTCCGCCCATCGGGACCAATCCGTTCGACGAGGATCGAGCATCGCCGCCGCTCATTGCGCGGGTTGTTCGGATCGCACGCGCCCCAATCACCGCCGACACGTGGTACTCCGCCCGACGAGCCACATCCCAATATGTGAACGCGAAGCGTCATGCCGCGGCGTCAGCCCGACGACCGGGGCGTGGCACCTTCGTGTAAAGGCGGAAAAAATTCTCCGTCGTCGCCTCCGCCAACTGATCGAGCGAGACCCCCTTGACCTCGGCCAGGCACTCAGCCGTATGGCGCACGAATGCCGGCTCGTTGCGCTTGCCGCGATGTGGCACCGGTGCGAGGAAGGGCGCATCCGTCTCCACCAGCAGGCGCTCCATCGGAACATCGCGCGCGATGGCCCTCAACTCATCGGAGTTCTTGAACGTGATCACCCCTGAAAAGGAGACATAGAGCCCGAGCGCGAGCCCTCGCTCGGCCAGGTCACGCCCTGCCGTAAAACAATGCAAAACCGCGGAAAATGGCCCGGCCGACATCTCCTCTTCGAGAATACTGGCGGTATCCTCATCTGCCTCGCGGGTGTGGATGACGAGCGGCAGCCCCGTCTCCCGCGCCGCAGCGATGTGGCGTCGAAACCCTTCGGCCTGCGCCTCGCGGGGACTGTTGTCATAGTGATAGTCGAGCCCCGCCTCGCCAATTGCGATGACCCGTGGATGTTCGGAGAGCTCGACGATCCGCTCCACCGGCACACCAAGTTCCTTGTCGGCATGATGAGGGTGCGTGCCGATCGAGCAATAGACGTTTGGATAGGGCGCAATCGTCTCCAGCAGCTCATCGAAATGGGCAATACGCGTCGAAATGCTTACCAGGATTTCGACACCGGCAGCCTCGGCGCGAGCCACCAAATCGTCCCGGTCATTGGCAAACTGGTCAAAATCCAAATGGCAATGATGGTCAACCAGCATCACCCCTCCTCCTCGGCCTCCACATAGCGAGGGAAAACCGGACTGGGTTTTTCCAGCGTTGCGCCGGCGGCAAGCCGTCCGGCTTCTCCAAGCATTGCGAACTGGCGGGCATCTTCGGGCACGGCCAAGAGATCGAGCAACCGTGCCGCCCCTTGGGGTGTCGCCGGCTGTGCCATTATCGCCGTTTGCCTCAGAACTTCTGCTGTCACGTAGAGCACCGTGGCCATGCGCTCGGGATCGGTCTTCTTGAGCGCCCACGGCTCTTCGTTGGCAAAATAGCGGTTTGCCTCGCCAACCACGGCCCAAACCACTTCGAGCGCGCGATGGATCGCCTGGCGCTCCATATATCCACGCGCCTTTTTGAGCATGCCGTCGGCCGCCGCCAACATGGCTCGATCCGAGTCGGAAAATTCGCCAGGTGCCGGCAACTTGCCACCACAATTTTTGGCAATCATCGAGAGTGATCGCTGCGCCAGATTTCCAAGATCATTGGCCAGGTCGGCATTGACGCG
Source organism: Hyphomicrobiales bacterium (assembly GCA_030600135.1). Classification (GTDB taxonomy): domain Bacteria; phylum Pseudomonadota; class Alphaproteobacteria; order Rhizobiales; family JAUVMS01; genus JAUVMS01. Next base: position 5,713 of record JAUVMS010000187.1, read on the forward strand.
ATTGACGATCGCCTCATGGCTATAGCTGCCGTCCTGACCGAACGGTACTTCGCGCAGGAAGAAATAGCGCAACTGATCAACCCCATAGTGCTCTGCCAGCGCGAAGGGATCGACCACGTTGCCGACGGATTTCGACATCTTCTCCCCGCGATTGAAAATGAAACCATGGGCGAACACGCGCCGCGGTGGCTCGAGCCCGGCAGAGAGAAGAAATGCCGGCCAATAAACCGCATGAAAGCGCAAAATGTCCTTGCCGATGATATGCGCATCTGCCGGCCAGTAGCGCGGATAGAGCCCATTTTCAGTGTCCGGGAAACCGACACCTGTGATGTAGTTCGTCAAGGCGTCGACCCAGACATACATGATGTGTTCCGGCGCATCGGGCACCGGGATGCCCCAATCAAACGTCGTCCGTGAGATCGAGAGATCCAGCAGCCCGCCTTTGACGAAGCTCACCACCTCGTTGCGCCTTTCCTCGGGCAAGATGAAGCCGGGATGGGCCTCGTAGTGCGCAAGGAGCTTGTCTTGGTAGGCCGATAGGCGAAAAAAGAATGTCTCCTCTTCCGTCCACTCGACAGGACTACCTTGCGGGCCGACACGCACGCCATCATCACCCACCACGGTCTCGGCCTCGGCATAAAACGCCTCGTCGCGCACCGAATACCAGCCCGCATAGGTATCGGAGTAGATATCGCCGTTCGCCGCCATACGGCGCCAAATCTCTTGCGTCGAACGCTTGTGGCGCTCCTCGGTGGTGCGGATGAAATCGCTATTGATGCAGTTGAGCATGGCCACCATCTCGCGAAACCGCTCGGTGTTGCGATCACCGAGTTCGGCTGGCGTTAGGCCTTCCTTGTCGGCCGTTTGCTTCATCTTGAGCCCATGCTCGTCAACGCCGGTGAGAAAATAGACATCGCGACCGTCGAGTTGCATGAACCGCGCGATAGCATCGGTCGCAATGGTCTCGTAGGCATGCCCGATATGCGGCAAACCGTTCGGATAGTGGATAGCTGTCGTAATGTAAAAGGACGTGCGATCGCCCATGATTTCAACCACTTGGCTAATGACTGCGATAAATAAAGGCGTGCAATCCC
>JAUVMS010000419.1 GCA_030600135.1 Hyphomicrobiales bacterium
GAAACAGCTCGCGCTCGCGTTTGATGCCTTCCTCGAACGGCAATTCGAGTGACGCCTGTACGGCGTCGATGCATTTTGCAGGCGCGACCTGCCCACGCATTTTTTTCGCAACACGTTCGCGCGCCGCGGCCAGGACGGCCGTGACTTCGTCATTTGCGCCAATGCGTTCGCTGAGATCACGCGTTCTGCGTGGCGGCAAATTTTCGTGGATTGCGCGAGCCGCAAAGTCGAGCCCGATCTGCAGCGGATCTCCAGAACTGGCCGCCTCGTCGATGAACCCTAACCGCAATGCCTCGCCGGCCCCGACATGGCGGCCACTGGTGATGAGGTCGAGGGCAGCCTCGACGCCGACAAGTCGCGACATGCGTTGCGTGCCACCGGCGCCGGGCAAGATGCCAAGCGTCACCTCGGGTAGGCCGAGTTTGGTGCCCTCCAGGGCGATGCGATAGTGACAACCGAGCGCAACCTCCAGACCGCCCCCGAGCGCCGCACCGTGCAATACGGCGATCACGGGCTTTGAGCAATCCTCAATCTCTTGGATCACGTCGGGCAACGACGGGGGCTGGGGCGGTTTGCCAAACTCACGAATGTCCGCGCCGGCAATGAACGTTCGGCCATGACCGACCAGCAGGATCGCCTTGGCGGTTTCGTCAGCGCGTGCCGTATTGATCGCGGCCAGTAGTCCGGCCCGAAGCCCCTGGCTCAGCGCATTCACCGGCGGGTTGTCGATGGTGATGATCGCCACACCGTCTTGGTACTCTGTGGAAACCGGATTTGTCAGTTTTGCCTCCCTTTGCGTGATCGCTTACAGCGGCGGAGCATGCGCCAAAGCGATCGTGGTGACCACAATTGGCTCTCGACCCGTGGCTGCTTGCATCCTGGGCACCCGCCTACCGCATGCGCCGGTCGGCACCAAAGATGTCTGTGCTCCACGGTCCACAGCCGACTTTGTCGGCTCGCACCATCATATATCACCGCCCGACACGCAATAGGCGATCCCATTGGGGTTTGCCCGAGACGGTCGCAAGGGCCGCAACCTCGTCCGCAGTAGGCGATTGCCGTGCGAACTTGACCTTCCAGTCACTAGAAGCCATGTGTTAGAACCAGAGCGTCCTCGTCGACCGGCATTTTTACGTCATCGGTCGGACGGGGCTCGATTCAAGCAAGGGTGGCACATGTCCGAGCATGGAACTGATGCTCCGCAAGACATTGAGGAGCAGGCAGGCACGTTGGTCAAAGATCCTGTCTGCGGCATGATGGTCGACACGGTCACTGCACGGCACAAGCACCGGCACGCGGGCGAGGATTATGCATTTTGCTGTGCTGGTTGTCTGGACAAATTTGTCCGCGATCCAGCGACTTATCTGGAATCACGAGACCCCGTCTGTGGCATGAAAGTCGAAATGGCCGCGGCCCAGCACGCGAGCCAACACAACGGCAAAGAGCACTATTTCTGCTCATCTGCCTGCAAGGCAAAATTCGATGATAATCCCGAAAAATATGCTGAAGGCCCGCCTGAAGCCGAGGCGATGCCCAAAGGCACGCTATTCACCTGCCCCATGGATCCCGAAATTGTGCAGGAGGGACCGGGGATCTGTCCCATTTGCGGCATGGCACTCGAGCCGATGGGCGTTCCGACTGGCGATGCCGGGCCCAATCTCGAGCTGATCGATTTCACCAAGCGGTTCTGGGTCGGTCTTGCCCTCACCGTACCGCTCCTCATCATCTCGATGGGCCCGATGGTGGGGTTGCCGGTTCGCGAGTGGCTTGGGTCACGCACCGCCGCATTGATCGAATTGCTACTCGCAACACCGGTCGTGCTTTGGTGCGGGCGGCCGTTTTTCGAGCGTGGCTGGTTGTCCATCAAAACCGGCAACCTCAATATGTGGACGCTCATCGCGATCGGCGTTGGTGTGGCTTATATTTTCAGCCTCGTGGCCACTCTCCTGCCCGGTATTTTTCCGCCCGAGTTTCGCACCCAAGATGGTGATGTTGGCGTCTATTTCGAGGCGGCCGCAGTTATCATCATCTTGGTGCTGCTTGGCCAAATTCTCGAACTTCGGGCGCGCGAGCGTACCGGTGGCGCGATCCGCGCGTTGCTCGACCTTGCGCCAAAGACGGCGTTGCGCTTGCGAGACGATGGCGGAGACGAGGAGGTGCCGCTCGATGAGGTCGCGCTCGGCGACCAATTGCGGGTTCGCCCCGGCGATTCCGTGCCAGTCGATGGGCGGGTTGTCGAAGGGCGTTCTTCTGTCGATGAGTCCATGCTCACCGGCGAGCCCGTGCCGGTCGAGAAGGGTGCGGGCGACCAGGTCACGGGCGGCACTCTCAACAAGGCCGGCTCGTTTGTCATGGAGGCCGAGCGGGTCGGTTCCGAAACCATGCTCGCCAAGATCGTGGAGATGGTGGCGGAGGCGCAGCGGAGCCGAGCGCCAATTCAACGGTTGGCCGATGTGGTGGCCGGCTATTTTGTGCCCGCCGTCATTGGTGTGGCCATCGTGGCGTTCATTGCCTGGTCGATCTGGGGACCCAGTCCGGCGATGGCCTATGCTATCGTCGCAGCGGTGTCTGTTCTCATCATTGCCTGCCCCTGCGCGCTCGGTCTGGCCACGCCGATGTCCATCATGGTGGCAACCGGACGCGGCGCCCTGGCAGGCGTTCTGATCCGCAATGCCGAAGCGCTGGAAGCCTTCGCCAGTGTCGATACGCTGATCGTCGACAAGACGGGTACATTGACCCTCGGCGAGCCTCGCTTGACAGATGTTGCTGGGTTTGGGCAGTACGACGAGGATGAGTTGCTCGGCATTGCCGCCAGCCTGGAACGCGGCAGCGAACATCCGCTCGCTGAAGCCATCGTCCGCGCCGCCGAAGCACACGGCGTTGACATCGCAAAGGCATCTGCATTCGAAGCCCTCACCGGTCGCGGCGTCAGCGGCAAAGTGGATGGTCGCGACGTTGCACTTGGCAACGTGACGCTCATGGAGGAAATTTCAGTTGATCCCGGACCGTTGACGATGGACGCCGACCGGCTTCGCAGTGATGGCAAGACGGTGATGTTCGTTGCCATCGGTGGCGAATTGGCCGGAGTCTTAGCTGTATCTGATCCGATCAAGGAAACCACGCCGGAAGCCATTTCAGCACTTCATCGTGAGGGCTTGAAAGTTGTCATGGTGACGGGCGACAACGGGCGTACGGCCAAGGCGGTCGCGAGCAATCTGGGTATTGACGAGGTTTACGCCGACGTCCTCCCGAGCGACAAGGCCCGCATTGTGCGCGAGTTGCAAGAAGCGGGAGCAAAAGTCGGCATGGCGGGTGATGGCGTCAATGATGCCCCAGCACTTGCACAAGCCGATGTCGGAATTGCCATGGGCACCGGCGCCGACGTCGCCATCGAAAGTGCCGGAATTACACTGGTCAGGGGTGATTTGAGAGGAATCGTGCGCGCCCGCCGCCTGTCGGAAGCGACGATGCGGAATATAAAGCAGAACCTGTTCTTTGCCTTTGCCTACAACGCACTCGGCGTGCCGATTGCCGCTGGTGCGCTCTATCCGATGTTCGGGCTTTTGCTCTCACCGGCCATTGCCGCTGCGGCGATGAGCCTGTCGTCGGTCTCGGTGATTGGCAACGCTCTAAGATTGCGAACTGCGCGATCGACATAGTTCGAGCACAACAAACAATGGGA
>JAUVMS010000165.1 GCA_030600135.1 Hyphomicrobiales bacterium
AGTGGGCGGAACACGACAAACAAGTCGATGCCAAGCTCGCCGCGCTGCAGAAGAAGTTCGGCAAGCGCCCGAATATCATCTACATTCTGACCGACGACGTTGGTTGGGGCGAAATCGGCTGGCAGGGCGGTGGACGCCACCGTGGCGCGCCGACACCGGCACTCGACAAGATGGCCTTTGAGGGCATGCGCTTTTGGTCGGCCTACGCCGAACCCTCCTGTACGCCGACACGTATCGCCATCATGACTGGGCGCCATCCGGTGCGCACCGGGCTCTTGTCCGTGCTTTGGCCCGGACAAACCGATGGACTTTCGCCCGACGAGGTCACTGTCGCAGAGGTTCTCTCCGAGGCCGGCTATCACACCGCCATGTGGGGTAAGTGGCACCTTGGCGAAGAGGCCGAGCACGCGCCAGAAAACCAAGGCTTCGACTACGCCTACTACGGCCTATTTAACGGCGCGCCCGATTGGTGGCAGGCGGGCTATCAGGACAAGTCCGGCACGTTCCCCTTTGCCGACTTTCCCGGCAACAAGGAGTATCTGGCACGGACCGGCATCGACTTGTCCGTCGGTGGCTACGTCGGAGAAAAGGGCAAGGAACGCAAGCCCATCAAGGGTCTGGCCGGCGAACTCAGTCCGCAAAGGCAAGAGGCCTTCGAGAACGAGTCCATCAAACAAATAATTTCCTTCGTCAAGGAGAAGTCGAAATCGGACAAACCGTTCTTCGTCTATTGGGCGTCCTATACCTTGCAGATCTCTGCATCCGAGGAGTTTATGAATGCTCCGGGCGTCGACAAGAACAACCGGCAAGCCTCCTTCATGGTGATGCATAACAAGCATGTCCAGATGCTGATGGATACGTTGAAAGAGGAGGGCATTGCGGAAAACACGCTATTGGTTTGGATCAGCGACAACGGCCCCATGTACGCCTTCTGGCCAACGGCCGGCTACACGCTCCTGAAAGGTGCCAAGGGCGACGTCACCGAGGGTGGCGTGCGTGTTCCAGCCATGGCCTGGTGGCCGGGCATGATCGAGCCGGGCCAGGACCCGGACGACTTCTGGCACGTCACCGATCTTTTCACCACCGCTGCCCGCCTCGCCGGCGCCACCGACAAAATCCCCTCGGACCGCATTACCGATGGCATCGATCAAACGCCACTTTTCCTTCTCGGCGACGGTCATTCGCGGCGCAATTATATCTTCCACTATAGCGGCGCCACGTTGGGGGCCGTCCGCTACGAGGACTTCAAAATTCACATTAAGGCTTCGCACGGTGGCCTGCCGGGAATGGATTTCTTCAACATCCGCCGCGATCCTGGTGAAAAATTCGGCGAACTCTATCCGGGCCTCTTTGCGGTAACGCCAGTCCAGCTGATCATGCGCCAACATCAAGGACGCACGGCCAAGTTTCCACATCGATCGCCCGAGACGGCACAAGAGGCCCAACTCACGCCGCACGATTAGAGCGCACTGGTTGGGCTAGGCCATTGACCTCGCCCAACCCCGAGCGGCAGCGATACCGGCGCCTCCATGCGGCACACTCATTGGGGGCGCCGATCACATCCACGGAATGATGTAGTTCAGAAAACTCTCCATACGGATCATGACCTTGCGAATGATATGCGTCATGCCAGCGCTATCTGTGTATATGGCGGCGGTGCCGACGGTTCCGGCGGGCAGCTTTCGCAGCGCCTCCTTGTCATCCATGTCAAAGCGGACGAAAAATGGTTCAGCCTGGACCTGGGCCGCCTCAGGTACCGTTTCGGTGATCACAGCCTGACCCTTTGAGGCGACCTGAAAAATGACATCGACCTTGCCCGTGTAGATTTTTCCCGGAACCGTCTTGAAAGCAACTTCAACCGGTTGGCCTATGCGCAGGTGACGCAGATAGATCTGGTGGATTTGCGCACCGACGACCAATCGCGACGTATCGATGAAGGTCATGGCAGGCTGCAGCGGAAACGTCACCACCCGTTGGCCCGGCCTGAGCGCCACATAAGTTGCATAGCCGTCTGTCGGCGCCTCGACCGTGGTCTCCTCGAGGTTCCATTCCGCTGTCTGCAAATCCGCTTCGAGCTTCGCGACCTTCGTTTCGGTTTCCTCCACCTGAAACTTCGTACCGGCCGCTTTGGCCTCGAGTTCCCTGTATTGTTTCAGCCGCAATTTTTGAAACTTGAGCTGCGCCTGAATGGCGTCAACCGCGGCCTGATATGTCGTGGGATCGATCTTGAACAGCAGTTCGCCCTTCTTCATGGGCACGTTCGCTTGCGCCGCGACCTCGGTCACCCGCCCAGCCACGTTGGGAATGATTTGCACCGAGTACGTCATGGTGCGCGCCGGTCCCGCTGGCGCCCCCCACTGCATTGGAATAAAGAGGACGATGAAGAGCAGCAGGACCCAGACGAGCGTCGAGAGCCAGGTCGCTATCGAATTCGGTAACAGCTTGAGACACACGAGAATGGCCAGGATTGCAACATAGCAAAGTGTGAGGAAGGCGATCATCGCTCAGTCTCCGCCTGCCGCGAGCTTGGCCTCGAGACCGGCGACCCGGTCGCGCAATGCTGAAACCTCGTCGCCTGACTCGCCATCGGATACGGCTTGTTCGGACTCCGCGGACTGCGGCCTGGTAAACGCCCAGACCAGAACGAACGGCCACATCACGCCGAGCAGAAGGGCGCTCACCCATCCACCGACGTTGATCGCCTCGGCCTGTGGATGGTTGCGTTGTCGCGCGATCTTGCCCGGCAGCATGGCGAGCACGATCCAAATCACCAGCACGGCAAGAAGCAAGACAATCAGGACAATGAGAGCAAATATATCTAATCCACTCATTTAGTTTACAACGCCTCCGCAACAGTAACGTGTAGAAAATCGCTACCACTTTCGCAAATCATGTCCAATTTTGCGAAAGGTTTGCTCGATGATTTTGAATACAAATACTTATGCGAGCAAACCGCATCGCACTAGATACGCGTCATTCAGAAAACCGGTGAGCACCCACAACGCTTTCGACAACCCCGACACACTCCTGCCATGCCCCCCTTCCCTGCTTCGCCGCCGCCCGCTATGACAGCGCCATGCCTGAGCTACCTGAAGTGGAAACCGTACGCCGTGCCCTGGAGCCTCGGCTCGTAGGGCGCCGCTTTGCGCAGGTCGACCAGCGCCGCCCAGATTTACGTTTTCCCTTTCCGGATGATTTCGTCGCACGGCTGACTGGCAGAACCGTCGAAACACTCAGACGTCGCGCCAAGTATCTGTTGCTGACGCTCGATAGCGACGAGGTTTTGGTCATTCACCTGGGTATGTCCGGCCGCATGATCGTCGCCGGCCCCGACACCGAACCCCAAAACACCGCTAAGTTTCATGACCAAGCCGGTGAGGGCGACGGGGCCATCGGCCAGGCACCGCACGACCATGTCGTCTTCGACTTCGATGACGGCACCCGCGTCGTTTTCAATGATCACCGTCGCTTCGGCCTCATGGATCTGGTCGGCCAAGACCAACTGGAAACCCACAAGCTCTTTGCTGGTCTTGGACCGGAGCCGCTCGGAAACGCGTTCTCGCACGTTTATTTGAACGATGCTCTGAGGGCCAAGCAAACCCCGATCAAGGCGGCGTTGCTGGATCAAAGAGTGGTCGCCGGCATCGGCAACATCTATGCCTGCGAGGCGCTTCACCGCTCCGCCATTTCGCCAAAGCGCCTCGCCCGCACCGTGCCGGGCGTCAGGGCGGCCCGCCTTGCCCCGGCGGTCAAATCCGTGCTCGAGGACGCCATCGCCGCGGGCGGCTCGAGCCTGCGCGATTATGTGCAGACCGACGGCTCTCTCGGCTATTTTCAACATGCTTTCGCCGTCTACGATCGCGAGGGCAAGCCCTGTCAGCGCCCCGGATGCGACGGCGTTATTCAACGTATTGTCCAATCCGGCCGTTCAACTTTTTATTGCGGCAAGTGCCAGCGATAGGGCAAACCATTGGAGCGACCGGGGCCGATAGTCCCGCCCAGGATAACAACATCGAAGGTTTGTCATGGCTTACGAGAACATTATTGCCGAGACACGTGGCCGCGTTGGCGTGATCACGCTGGACCGGCCCAATGCACTCAACGCGCTCAATTCCGAGCTTATTGCCGAAGTGACAACGGCGCTCGATGGCTTCGAGGCCGACGACGGCGTTGGCTGCATCGTGGTGACGGGCTCCGAGCGGGCATTTGCCGCCGGCGCCGACATCAAGGAGATGCAGTCCAAGACCTACATGGAGGCCTACAAGGAAAATTTCATAGGCCCATGGGACCGTGTCGCCAGATGCCGCAAGCCGGTGATCGCGGCCGTGGCGGGCTACGCCCTTGGCGGCGGGTGCGAACTGTCGATGATGTGCGACTTCGTCATTGCCGCCGATACCGCCAAGTTCGGCCAACCTGAAATCACCCTGGGCGTCATGCCGGGGTCGGGCGGCACCCAGCGCCTCACTCGTTTTGTCGGCAAATCCAAGGCCATGGACATGTGCCTAACGGGGCGCATGATGGATGCCGAGGAGGCCGAACGCGCCGGCCTCGTCAGCCGTCTGGTTCCGGCCGACAAGCTCATGGACGAAACCATGAAAGCAGCTGAAAAGATTGCCGATTTTTCGATGCCTGCGGTGATGATGACCAAGGAGGCGGTGAACCGCGCCTACGAGACCACGCTAAATGAAGGCATTCTGTTCGAGCGCCGCTTGTTCCATTCCATGTTCGCCACCGAGGACCAAAAAGAAGGCATGGCGGCGTTCGTCGAGAAGCGTCAGCCGAGCTTCAAGCACAGGTAGGGCGTATTCGGCGCGAATTTGCAGATTTGACGGCGGGCCGGCGTTTGCCGACAATAGTTACCATGAACGAGAAGCTTCGCAGTCAGCACAACGTCTTTGGCGAACCGGTCGAGATTTGCTCGATTGACCCGATGACGGGATTTTATCGCTCCGGCTGCTGTCACACCGGCCCAGAGGACATGGGCTCGCACACCGTATGCTGCCAGGTAACCACCGAATTTTTGGCCTTCTCCAAGTCCTGCGGCAACGATCTTTCCACGCCTCGGCCCGAGTTTGGTTTTGTCGGTCTCGAACCTGGTGATCGCTGGTGCCTGTGCGCGGCCCGCTGGCAAGAGGCTTTCGAGGCGGGCGCTGCGCCCCGCGTCGTGCTCACCGCCACCAACGAAGCGGCACTCGAGATTGTCAAACTCGAGGATCTGAAGCCCTACGCGATTGATTTGTCCTGAACATTGATGGCATTTCTGGTGAGCCCGGTGACGGCAGCTGCCGATGCACGTATTTGCAGACAGGACCACAAAACGATGCCACTAACGGCCATACCTTGCCTCTTCATGCGGGGCGGCACGTCGCGCGGGCCCTACGTCAATCGCAAGGATCTGCCTGGCGACCGCGATACGCTATCCAAGGTGCTCCTGGCTGCGCTCGGTGCCGGCCACCCCCTCTGCATTGACGGCATTGGCGGTTCGGAGACGGTCACCACCAAAGTCGCCATGCTTTCACCCTCCGAGCACGCGTGGGCCGAGGTCGACTTCTTTTTCGCGCAAGTGGGCGTTGGCGAACCGACGGTCGATTATTCACCCTCGTGCGGCAACATCCTCGCAGGTGTCGGCCCGGCGGCCATCGAAATGGGCTTGGTTCCGGCGCTCAACGGCGAAACCGCGGTAAAAATCCGCAACGTCAACACCGAGACCCTCGTCGAGGCCATGGTTCAAACGCCCGACCGCCGGGTCGAATACGAAGGCCCAACAGCCATTGATGGCGTTCCTGGCACCGCCGCACCGATCACCCTCAATTTCATGGACATCATTGGCTCCAAGACTGGCGCTCTCTTTCCGACCGGCCAGGCGCGCGAGGAAATCGACGGGGTAACAGTGACCTGCATCGACGTCGCCATGCCAATGGTTGTGGCGCATGCCGCCGACTTCGGTTTTACGGGCTATGAGTCGAAAGCCGAACTCGATGAAAACAGTGATTTTTTCTCCCGCATGGAGCCGACCAGGTGCAAGGCGGGCGAGCGCATGGGGCTCGGCGACGTCTCATCGAGCGTCATTCCGAAGTTCGGCTTGCTGGCTCCCCCTCGCGCCGACGGAACGGTAACCTCGCGCTATTTCATGCCAAAGGCCTGCCACCCGAGCCACGCCGTCACCGGCGCGATCTGCATTGCAGCTTGCGTCGTCGCCCCAGGCACGATCGCGGACATGGCCGATGCTTCGCCAGGCGGGCCGCTAGAGGTTATCCGCATCGAGCATCCCTCTGGCATGATCGACGTGGCACTGGACTATCGGCTTGAGGGCGGTCTCCAACTCGAAAAGGCGGGCGTACTGCGCACCGCGCGATTGCTGATGCGTGGCGAGGTGATGGTGCCGCACGAACTGTGGTAGGCCAGAGGCCCGAAAACTTCACCAGACCCCAGAGGCCTCAGTATCTGGCAGCTTCGGTTTGATGCGGCTAGCGTCCTCTCAACCCGCTGCTGTAACACCGACGCCTGACCGACAGGCGACGCCAGTACCGCCGAGCCCACAGTAACCGCTCGGGTTCTTGGCCAAATATTGCTGATGATAGTCCTCGGCATAAAAAAATTCGGGCGCATCGCAAATCTCGGTCGTGATCTCGCCAAACCCACGACCGCAAAGAGCTGCTTGAAATGCCTCCAGCGAGGCCTGTGCCGCTATCCGTTGCGCATCGGAGTAAACGTAGATGCCGGAGCGATACTGCGTACCGACATCGTTTCCCTGGCGCATGCCCTGAGTGGGGTCATGGCTTTCCCAAAAAACCTTCAGCAACTGGTCATAGGCAATCGTTGCTGGATCGAACACGACGAGAACCACCTCGTTGTGCCCGGTCTGACCGGAGCACACTTCGCGATAGGTCGGATTGGGTGTGTGCCCCGCCGCATAGCCCACCGCCGTGACATGCACACCCGGCAATTCCCAGAACTTGCGTTCAGCCCCCCAAAAGCAACCAAGCCCGAACATCGCCATTTCGCACCTTTCGGGAAACGGGCCCTTGAGAGGTTCGCCATTCACATGGTGGCGTTCCGCGGTCGCAATGGGATCCGCACGCCCGGCTAGCGCGCTCCTCGCCGTCGGCAGGGCGGTCTTGTCCTTGAAAAAAAGCATGTTCGCCTCGCAGCAACTGGATGATGATCAATATAGTTGCGTGGCCGTGCAATGACATCCCCAGATTGCGAAAATGCCACGCCTATCGAGCGACGGCGGCTCAAAATCATCCTATTCTTGCATCAACTTAAGCCTCAGTTAGAGTAAGTTCCGCTCACGTGTGCTGAGTGTGGGAGTTGGTGGCAT